>JBOHKK010000024.1:0-29530 GCA_050729115.1 Geminicoccaceae bacterium
GGTTGACCCCGTGCCAGGTGTTGGCGCGGTTCTCGTCGAAGGGCTTGCGGTAGGCGACGATCGCGCGCTTCAGCGCGTCGCGCGCGCCCGGGCTGGTCTTGTCGCCGGCGTCGAAGAACACCTGCTTGTAGGCGCGCCCGAGCAGACCGGTGGCCTCGGCAAACTCGGGATGGTCCTTCGCCAGGCGCCGGGCCAGCGGCTGGAGGACGTCGACCGCCGCGGTCGGCTTGCCGGTGTCGATCAGATACTGCGCGTAGAGGCGACGGTTCTTGGGATCCTTCGGATCCTGCCGGCTCACCGCTTCGGCGAGCCGACCCATGCGGTCGTACTCCCGCGCATTGCGGAGCTCTTCGACGAGCCCCTTGGCAGCGTCGACGTCGCGGTCGCTGCCGAGGCCCCGCAACTTCCCGAGCACGTCGTCGGCACGCTCGCGCAACTGGTCGAGGAGGGTGTCGTTGCTCATGACGGCGCACTCTCAGGCATCGAGCATGCGGCGCAGGGCCGAGCAGAAGCTCGGCTGGCGCAGATACTTCGTGGCCGAGTGCCGCCAGGTGCCCTCGTTCTTGACCGCAACGTCCTCGATTGATGCCGTGCCGCCCTTGCGGAAATCGTTGGCCAGGACCGGATCGAAGCCGCAGACCGGGTCGAGCCGGTCGAACAGGTTGACCCAGCCGCGTGCGACCTTCTCGTGCGGAAAGCCCGCGTTACGGCTCCAGCCCGGCTGCAGCTTGTCCTGGACCTCATCGATGCCCAGCGGACTGCCGATGGTGATCAGCCCATCGACCGGCACGCAGTCCGCCACGCGCTTCAGGCAGTCGTAGGCGATCACCGTGCCCATGCTGTGCGAGACCACCACATGCGGTCGGCTGACGCCGGTGCCACCGAGGGCATCGACGAACCGCTTGCGGATGGTCTGCTGGATCGGTACGGGCGGTCGACCGGCCGGCGCGAACTCGACATCGAACAGATAATGGTGGACGTCCCGCAGATAGGCGTTGAGGAAGCGCTTCTTGATGAACCAGGGCAGCGGCACGCGCTCGAGGGCCCCTTGGGGCTGAGCCGGAACGGGCGGCGGCGCGGCCGTCTCCAGCTCCGTCTCCGAGAGGGTGGTCATCTTCGCCCTGAGACCCTCGAGGAAGGCCGCCTCCTCGGGCGTGCGCGGCACGGGCGGCGGCGCCCCACCGGCGCCATCGATCGCCGCGGCGGTGTTCTCGAGCACGCCCTCGTACGCAGAGAGATCCTCCTCCGCCTTCTCGTAGAGCAGATCGGCCCAGTAGACCATGGTGCTCGTCACGCCGAGATCGCCCAGAGGCAGAGCGTCCCCGGCGCTGGCCATGGCCTCACGCCAGATGCGCAGCAGGTCGTCCGCGGGCGGCTTGTTCGAGATGCCATGAATGAACGTGACGTGCGCCATGATGCGTTGCCCCCTACTATGGTCGTGTTCGATGGTCTGCGATTGCGACCCCGCCTAGAGGTCGTAGTCGCGATTCTCGCCGAGATCCGGGATCTTGGCGATGTAGCCGGTGTCGCCGAAGTCGAGCGGCACCGCCGCCTCGAAGCCGGGCAGGCCGACCTCCTTGCGCAGCGCGTTCAGGCGATTCAGCCAACCCTTGAGGAACACCCCAAGCTTCGGCTTCTGCTCGGCGAGCCGGCGATAGTAGGCCTCACGCGCGTCGCAGTAGGCGACGATCGTGGCCCCGGGACTGCAGGCTTCGGCCGCCGTTCGGGTCGCGGGCCCGAAGTCGCCATCGACGTCGCAACCCAAGGCGCCCTGCAGCATCCTGATCGCGCGGCCGACGCCCATGTTGACCGCGGTGTCGAACTGGACGAGGTCGAGCTGCCGCCGGAGCAGGTCGCAGCGCGGTGGCAGCCAGTAGCCAGCCTTGTAAATGGCGTGCATCTCCGAGTCCTCGAGCTGCCTGACATCCCGCGTCGGCAGGCCCTGGCGCCGGCGCCAGTCGTCATAGACCCGCTGGGTGACGCCCTTGTTCGTAGCCCCACCCGGATCCGCGGGATGGTTCACGTAGCCGCCCTCCCAACGGAGGATGAAAGGAAGCGAGGCCGTGAAGGCAGGTGATGGCATGAGGCTGTTCCCTTCTTCCAGACTTGCATTGATGACGATCATCGCTCAGATTCTCCGATTCGCTTTCACACAACTTAGAATTGATCTCTTTCGCATCGTCGTAAATCCAGGAACAAAACGAGCCAATGGGCCAACCAGCGATTCCAGGCCTGGCAGTGGAATCGCGCAGAAGTTCGGCATCTACTTCGAGCCCGGAAATGCCAAGAACGCCCGTCGCAGCGAGCCATAGCCTGCCTGCCGGATAAGACACATCTCGATCAATTGCCGGGAATCCGAAACGTGCGTCGCGGCCGGGCGGGATGCCGAACGCCGGGTCGAAGTCGAGGAAAAACCGGACATGACCCTGCTGCTCAAGCCACGCCTTCAACGCCTTTGCGTGGGCATTGTCGGTGCTGCGATGGCTGATCAAGATCGCCGTCATGGGCAGCGACAGCCCATTGGGCGTCGACAGCTCATCGCCGGCGCGCGACCGGCTACCGTGCCGCTGCCGGCACCCTTGCGTCGCACGCCCGAGCCGGCGTGACCCCGCTTAGCGACGACGACGCGCAATTTTGGCACCCCCATCACGTCATCGCGTTCTTCGGGCGTGGCGACTCGCCGAGCCAAGGTTGGCTTCTTTGGGTGATCCTGCTCCAGACCCAACCGCAGCGCAATATGATTTCTCGCCCCCAATGGCCTCGATCCTTGGCACGAGGTCACCGGCTCGCGCCATTCGCGGCGGATTCGCGCGCCGCCTCGACCGGCGGCGCGGCTCGCAGATCCAAAGCGTCACGCGATACATCCTCGGGCCCTCCAGGGCGGCCCTGACCGCCTGAACGGCAAGCAGGACGCCAGGACGTCTTATACCCGACCCCATGAAGTCGCGACCGATGGGTCGGTGCGTCTTTTCTGTCATGCCCCGGCTTGACCGGGGCATCCAGACTGGACCCCCGGGTCGAGCCCGGGGGTGACAAGAAGAGCGGTCGATGGGTCAAGACTTCGTGTTCCTGGTATTACTCGCGGTTTTCTGCCATCCCCAGGTCCCCGGCGGACCAAAGCTGCGCGCTCGGGTGCCAGGCGATATCCGCGTCCGAGGTAGCACGGCTGCAGGGAGGACGGTGTGAAGCAATTCACACCTCGAAGTGAAGCTGCAGCCAGAGAATTCTTGGTACGTTGCCAGCGACCACTGCGCGCGCACACCGCGCGTCGATGGTTCCCGGGCTGATGGTAGCGCTGCACAGCGGCACGCCTGAGCCGGCCCGCCGCGGTGAGCGACCCCTCCCGTGCCGTCGAGCCTGGGCTTCTTCCGCGCCGGCTTCGTTAGCGAGAGCGCACCGGGTCAGCCGCGAAACGATGCCAGCTCGCCGAGATCGTCCAGCTCGAACAGCCGACCGCACCACGCCTCCAGCCGGCCGATCTCGCTTGGCGGCCACCCGCCATGGGCGGCATTGGCGCGGAACTTGGCGGTGATCTCGGCACGCCCGAGCGGCTCGCGCACGCCGCCGCGAAGATGGCCCTGATGGGCCTGGCGCACGCTGCCGTCCCGGAGGATCACGCGGACGTCGCCCGTGTAGTTGCGCGGGTACTCGTTGTCGGGATCGATCTCGTAGCTGATCCGGGCGGCGAGCGCGAGCAGGTCCGGCTCCCGGACCTTGGCCTCGGTGAACTGCTCCAGCCCCGCCGCCTGCGCCACCAAGCCGAGCGCCACGGCGAACGGGCCACTGAACTTCGCCGAGTACGAGGTGGTGGGCGTGCGCTTCTCGGCGAGCGGTTCCCAGAGCCGATGCACCGTGCCCTCGCCGACCCGGCAGACCACCTCACGCACGTCGGCGCCATCGACCCCGTCCCGGGCGAGCCGGATGGCGCAGTCGATGAAAGGATGCAGCATCGTCCCGCAGGCGTAGGGCTTGAAGGCGATCCTGGCCATCTGCCACGCCTCGCCCAGGCCCTCGGTCACGAAGCGGAAGTCGGGCGCGATGCCCGCGCTGCCGAAGGCGTGGAAGAAGCCGTGCTCGCCTTCGAGGACCGTGCGCGGGCCGAGGAAGCCCGCGCGCCCGAGCAGCGCCGCGCGCAGGCCAGCCTGCGCCGCCCAGCCGGCGTGCAGCCGCTTGGTCCAGGTGCCCTCGGCGAGGTACTCGATGATGCCCGAGGCCATGCTGCCGGCGACGCCGAGCGCGCTGGTCAGTTGCGGCGCCGACAGGCGCAGGGTTGCGCCCACGCCTGCGGCCGCGCCGAGCGCGCCGATCACCGCGGTCGGATGGAAGCCGGCGCGGTGGATCGCGGTCGGAGCGACCAGCGCGAGGCGGCACATCAGCTCCGCGCCGACGACGTAGCCACGCAGCACGTCGGCGCCGGAGAGCCCGTAGCGTTCGGCCGCCGCGAGCACGGCCGGCAGGACGACGGCGCTCGCGTGCACCGGCGTGCCCTCGAAGCTGTCGTCGAAGTCCTCGCCGTGCGCCGCCGTGCCGTTGATCAGCGCGGCGCCGGCGGCATCCAGGCCGGGGGCGTGCCCCAAGGCGGTGCACCCGCCCTCTCCGTCCCAGGCGGCGAGCGCCGCGCGGACGTAGTCCGTGTCCCGGGCCGCAACGCAGAGGCCGGCGACGTCGAGCAGCGCGTTGGCCGCGACCGCGCGCGCGTCTCGCGGGATCGCCTGCGGCTCGAGCCCGCGCGCCCATTCGGCGAAGACCTCAGCGACCGCGCGCCCCGCCACCATGCCTGATCCTCCCGCGCCGGCCTCAGCCGGAGCCGCCGCCGCTGAGCCCGGGCTGGTCCTGCACCGCCCGCCTTTGCTTGCGGGCGCCGTACCAGTTGCGCGCGACCGAGGCGAGCACGAGCAGCACCGCTGCCGCGAGCAGGCCGGCCGAGACCGGGTCCTGGATGAAGATCGCGTGGTCGCCCCGGGACAGCACCAAGGATCTCCGATAGCTCGACTCGATCATGTGGCCGAGGATCAGGCCGAGGACGAGCGGCAGGAAGGGGAAGCCGAAACAGCGCAGGCCGTAGCCGAGCACGCCCGCAGCGAGCACGATCCAGAGGTCGAGCAGGCTGTGGTTGATCGAGTAGACGCCGGAGAAGATCAGGGCATAGATGCCGGCGAGCAGGTAGGGCTTGGGGCGGCTGACCAGCCACAGGCACGGCGTCATGATCAGGATGCCGAGCGGGATCTGCATGACGTTGGCGACCGCAAGGCCGCCGTAGAGCCCGTAGATGAACTCGGGCTCGCGCGCGAACAGCAGCGGCCCCGGCTGCAGCCCGTGGATCAGCAGGCCGCCGAGCAGCACCGCGGTGGAGTTCGAGCCCGGGATGCCGAAGGTGAGCGTCGGCACCAGCGCGGTGCAGGCGACGGTGTTGTTCGCCGCCTCCGGCGCGGCGATCCCTTCCGCCGAGCCCTTGCCGAACTCCTCGGGGTGCCGCGACCAGCGCTTCGCCTCGTTGTAGCTCATGAAGGCGGCGACCGAGCCGCCGGCGCCCGGCATGCAGCCCTCGAAGGTGCCAATCAGGGAGCCGATCGCCTGCGGCCGCCAGAGCCGGCGCCAGGTACGAAAGCTCGGCAGCTTCACCCGCGTGTCGCCCTTCGGCTTCTGCCAGTCGGGCAGCCCCGCCTGGACCAGCAGCTCGCTCACCGCGAACACGCCGACCATGACCAGGATGTACTCGATGCCGCCGAGCAGCTCCGGCCGGCCGAAGGTGAACCGATTGACGCCAGACTGCGGGTCGGTCCCGACCATGGCGATCATCAGGCCGAGCACGCCGGTGATGAGGCCTTTGACCAGCATGCCCTCGGCGAGGGTCGCGATGACGCTGATCGCGAGGATGCCGAGCGCGAAATACGCCATCGGCGTGAACAGGAGCGCCACCTGGGCGAGCGGCTCCGTCAGCGCCACCAGCACGATCAGGCCGAACAGGCCGCCGGTCACGCCGGAGATCAGCGAGATGCCGAGCGCCTCGCCACCGCGGCCCTGCAGTTGCATCGCGTAGCCGTCGAGCACGGTCGCCGCCGCGGCGTTGGTGCCGGGCGTGCGGATCAGGACCGCGGGGATCGAGCCACCGTACTCCGCGCCGACATAGGTCGAAGCGAGCAGCACGATCGCCACCAGCGGCTCCATGCCGTAGGTGAACGGCAACAGCAGCGCCATGGTGATCGAGGGCGAGATGCCGGGGAGCGCCCCGCCGATGATGCCCCAGACGACGCCGCCCATCGCGGCGAACGCCGCCGGGGTCGTCGTGAGCGCCGTCCAGGCGTGGGCGAACATCTCCATCGCGGGCGTCCTCGATCGCTCGAGCCGGGTCGCGGCGGGTTGCAGTTACCCTGCGAGCGCCCGCCACACCCCCGGCCAGATCCCCGGCGGCAGCGGAATGCCGAGCAGACGGACGAACATCAGGTCGTAGAAAACAGCGAGGCCGACCGCCAGGACCACGAGCCTGGCCGACAGCCTCTGCCCCAGGTAGAGCGCGGTGGCCAGCACCAGCATGACGATCGCCGGGACATAGCCGATCGTGCCGACCACGACCAGGTAGCCGACGCCGATCAGCAGCATGCCCGCGGCGCGCAGGTGAGCATGCGACCCGCCCACCTCGCTTTCTTCCCCCGCAGCCGCGCCGGCAGTCCGGCGCGCCCGCCACAGGTCCTGTGCGATCAGCAGCACCGAAAGGATCGCGAGGCTGACGGCGAGGCTCTTCGGCACCGCCTGCGCCCCGACGATGCCCTCGAGCGTGCTGACCCTGATCTGGTCGGCGCCGAGCCAGTAGAGCCCGGCGATCCCGATCAGGCCGACGGCGACGGCCGAGTCCCTGGTCATTTCCCGTCGCGGGCGCGATCCGCCTCAGTCCTCGGTGATGCCGTACTCCGCCATGAACGCCTTCTGTTCCTCGGCGAAGCGCTCGATGAACGGGCCGTACTCGTCGTGCGGCATGAACGTCGGAACCAGGGCGCCTTCCTGATAATACGCCTGGAACTCCGGTACTTCGAGCAAAAGCGGGATCGCCTCCTCCCAGGCGGCGATCACGTCTTCGGGCAGGCCCTTGGGGCCGGCCAGGCCGCGGAACTTGTCGACCACGAGGTCGATGCCCTGCTCGCGCGCGGTCATGAGGTCCGGGTGGGTGTCGAGCCGCTCGCTCGTGTAGCTGGCGAGGAGCTTGACCTCGCCCGCCTCGATCTGGCCGACCAGCTCCTGGATCTCGCCGATACCGACGTCGAGGGTGCCGTTCAGCACGTTGATCAGCAGGTCGCCGCCGCCCTCGTGGGTGACGATGATCACGTCGACCCCGGTCAGCGCCTTCAGCTTCTCCATGACCTGCCGGTCGAGCGAGCCGGGCGTGCTCACGCCCCACCGCTGCGCGCCGGGATCGGCCTTGGCGGCCTCGAGCACCTCGGCCAGCGAGTTGAACGGGCTGTCGCCCCGCGTGTAGACGATCTGCGGGTCGAGAAACACGTTCGCCAGCGGCTCGAGGTCCTGGTAGGTGTACTCGACGTCGGAGAGGATCGAGGTGTTGATGAAGGTCGGCGTGGTGCCGTAGAAGATCGTGCCGTCGGGCGGCGAGGTGGCGAGCAGGGCCATCGCCTTGGCGCCGCTGCCGCCGCTGGCGTTCTCGACCACGAAGTCGACCCCCATGATCGGCCCGAGATGCTTGATCATCTCGCGCAGGAACACGTCGGTGCCGCCGCCGGGGCTGGAGTGGGTGACGAGAGTCACGGTGTCGTGCGGGTAGTCGACCTCGGCGCTCGTGGCCTCGCTCGCGGCAAGCGTCAGGCCGGCAAGCAAGCCGGTAAGCGGCATCAACAGCTGAGACTGGCGCATGACTGATGGCTCCCTGAAGAGGCCGATCCCGGGATCGACCGTTTGTCATTGCGGGCGGGCGACCAGACCGCCCGCCCCGCTGCGCATGCGACCACACTAGGCATCGGTATCCGGCAAGGCAACATGTCCCGCCGGGATCGGCGCTCCGCGGTACCGCCCTCAGCCGGCGAGGGCGCGCCACAGGAAGGAGCAGGCGCCGAGCACCACGATGACCTCCATCGCGACGACGTGCACCTGCAGCGGCGTGCGCACGATCAGCCAGCGCGCAAAATAGGTGCCGGGGATCATGCACAGGCCCAAGAGACAGCCGATCAGGAACAGCCTGGGCGTGAGCACGTCGAAGCCCCCGAACACCACGGTCTTGGTCGTGAGGACCGACAGGCCGATGACCGCATCGGTGGCGAGCAAGGCCATGCCGGCGAGCCCGGCGCCGAGCAGCGCCGGGATCACCAGGATGCCGCCGCCGATGGTGGTGCCGGCGAGGAAGCCGTAGGTGGCGCCGATCACGCCGAGCGAGCGCGCGCCGAAGCGCAGCTCGCGCCGCGCCATGAGCCGGCGCAGCGGGATCGACGCGAGGAGGAAGACGCCCAGAATCGCCGCGATCACGTCCGCCGGCAGCGCGACGTACAGCCGGGCGCTCGCGATGGTCGCAGGGATCGCGCCGATCAGCATCACGAGCGCCGGTCGCCAGACGATGCGCTCACGGTAGACCCACACGCGGACCACATGCGCGATCAGCGTGGCGACGCCGACCGTCGGGACCACCGCCTTCACCCCGACGATCGGGGCGATGAAGATCGCCATCAGCAGCCCGCCGCCGACGCCGCTCATGCCGCTCACGGTCGCCGCGACGAAGGCGACGGCGGCGAGCAGCGCGAGGTGCGGCGCGCCGATCTCGGCGAGGAGGAGGGCGACTTCGCCGATCATCCGGTCGGTTCGGGCATGGATCTGCGGGCGCCTTTGGGAGCGGGGACGGACCTATGACAGATTTTGCCGCCACGAGAAAGCCGGCCCGGCGCGCGGCCGTGGTTGAGGAGGGCGGTTCGTCCGACCCGGTCTCCGCCGTCACCCGCGAGCTCAGCGAATACGTCGCCGGGGCGCTGGCGCGACCGCTGCCCGAGGCGGTGGCCGAGAAGACGAGGTGCCACCTCCTGGACACGCTTGCCGCCATGGTCTCGGGATCGCGGCTGCCGCCGGGGCGCCAGGCGATCGCCTACGTCCGGGCCCAGGGCGGCCGCCGGCAGGCCACGGTCGCGGGCAGCCGAACCGTCACCACGGCCACCAACGCGGCGCTCGCCAACGGCATGAGCGCGCACGCCGACGAGACCGACGACTCCCACCTCGGCGGGCGCTTTCATCCCGGCTGCGCGGTGGTGCCGGCGGCGCTGGCGGCGGCCGAGCTCGCCGACCGCGATGGCGTGAGCCTGCTTGGCGCCGTTGCCCTCGGCTACGATATCGGCGCCCGCTTCGTCATGGCGCTCGGGCTTTCCGGCGCCTACGCCCGCCCGCACAGCACCCACAGCCTGGGCGGGCTGTTCGGCGCGGCGGCCGCCGCCGGCGCCCTCCTCGGACTCGAGGCGCGGCAATTGCGGTTCCAGCTGTCCTACGTCGTGCAGCAGGCATCGGGCCTCGCGTACTGGATGCGCGATCCGGACCACATCGAGAAGGCGTTCGATTTCGGCGGCATGCCGGCGCGCAACGCCGTCGCCGCGGCGACCATGGCGGCCGCGGGCTTCAGCGGGGTCGAGGACCCGCTCGCGGGACCGCGCACCTTCCTCGAAGCGTTCGCCGAGGCGGCGCGGCCCGAGGCCCTGATCGAGCAGCTGGGCAGCCGGTTCGAGATCATGCAGGCGTCGATCAAGAAGTGGTCCGCGGGGGCGCCGATCCAGGCGGCGCTCGATGCCGCCCAGATCCTGATGCACGAGCACCGCATCGGCGCTGGCGACGCCCTGAGCCTCACCGTCCGCCTGCCCGACGATCGCATGCACCTGGTCGACGACCGCGAGGTGCCGAACCTATGCGTCCAGCATCTCCTGGCGGTGCTGCTGCTCGACGGGGGGCTCGGCTTTCGCGCCGCGCACGACCGGGCGCGCATGCGCGACCCGAGCATCCTCGCGCTGCGCAGGCGCATTCGCCTGGTGCCGGATGCCGAGCTCACCCGCGCCCTGCCGCCCCGCCAGGCGATCGTCGAGATCGAGACGCCGGACGGCCGGCGGCTCGCGCAGCGAACCCGGGCGGTGCGCGGCACCCCCGACAATCCGATGTCGCGGCGCGAAGTCGAGGCGAAGGCGCAGGATCTGCTGGCACCGACGCTCGGCGCCGAGCGCGCCCGCGCGCTCACGATCGAGATCCGCCGGATCGAGCGGCAGACGACGGTCCGCGCGCTGCGGCCGCTACTGCAGACTTAGGCGGCTCACGGCATGTACATGCCGCCGCTGACGTGGATGGTCTGGCCGGTGATGTAGCGGCTCGCCGGCAGGCAGAGGTGATGGACCACGGCCGCGACCTCCTCGGGGGTGCCGTCTCGCCCCACGATCGGGTGCGCGCCGCCGCCCATCGCCGGCGACTCGCCCGAGGTCCGGCTGCGCGCGCCGCCGATCCTGCCAGGCACCACGCAGTTCGCGGTGATGCCGCGGTCGGCGAACTCGACCGCGATCGCCTTGGTCAGGCCGACCAGCGCCGCCTTGGCCGTGATGACGTGGGCGCGGTTCTGCGCGCCGGTGTGCGCGCTGACGCCGCCGATGTTGACGATCGTGCCGCCGCCGCCCGCGATCATCGGCGGCAGGCAGGCGCGGGCGCACAGGAACGCGCCATCGACGATGATCCCGGTGATGCGCCGCCATTCGGCGAGGCTGATCTCGGTGAGCGGCGCCTGCTGCCGGTCGGCGGCATTGTTGACCAGGATGTCGAGCCGCCCGAAGTGCAGGGTCGCCGCGTCGACCATCGTCTGCACCGCCGCCTCGTCGGTGACGTCGGCGAGGTGCACCAGCGCCCGCCCGCCCGCCGCCTCGAGCACGGCCGCGACCGCGTCGGCCTCGCCCTGCGAGCGGCGGGTGTTGATCACCACCGCGGCGCCGTCGCCGGCGAGCGCCAGCGCGATCGCCCGGCCGATCCGGCGCACCGCGCCAGTGACCAGAGCGACCCGGCCTTCGAGCTGTGCGCGCCCGCCATCCGCCATGCCAGCCTCCGCCCGCATATCGCGGTGCTCTCGCACATCAGGCGCCGACGGCGCCCGGCGCGCCTGGCGCCGCATCGAGGGCATCATGGCTACGAGGAGACCGAATGAACAGACGGCATGGCGTCCCCAGCGGGAATCGAACCCGCGTTTTCGCCTTGAAAGTGCGTGTTGCCCGTTCGCCACAGGTCACGAACATTCGCCAAAGTTCGCGGCACACTGCGGGTTCTGCCCTTGTGTTTTCGCCTGGGCTCGCCCATGTTCAGGGACAGGCGTTACAGACGGATTACAGGCGGCGGGTTTTTGCCGTCCTCCGGCGGAGACAGCAATGGCGCGATCGGTGCGGGCGAGGATCGAGACGCGATCGGCGAGGCTGCGGCTACCGGGGCGCAAAGATCCCTACTGGCAGAGCCTCGAACGCGAGCTCGCGGCCGGCTACCATCGGCCGGCGAACGGCGGGGCCGGCTCATGGTGGGCCCGCGTGCGGGTCGACGGCCGCTACAAGGTGGCGGCGCTGGCGACCGCCGACGATCACACCGACGCGGACGGCGAGACGGCCCTGAACTGGTCGCAGGCGCAGGCCGCGGTACGCGCCTGGGCGGCCAAGCAGACGGCCGCCGGACCCTGCACGGTCGCCGATGCCTGCCGCGAGTACGTCGCCGATCTGCGCGCCCGCAAGGGCGACCGGGCCGCCAGAGAAGCTGACGGGCGCCTCAACAAGCATCTCCTGCCCGCACTCGGAGACCGCCGCGTGGCGGATTTGACCACGGCCGATCTGATCGGCTGGCGCAACGGCATGGTGGCCCAGGACGAGGAGGACGAGGAGGCGATCAGGCGTAGCCGCGATACGGCCAATAGAATGCGCAGCATCGCCATCGCGGCCTTCAACTTTGCCTTCCAGAACGACCGCGTGAGCGACGATCGGGCATGGCGCCGCGTGAAGCCGTTCAAAGGGGTCGGCGAGGCCCGCAAGGTCATCCTGAGCGACGCCGAGCTGCAACGCCTGATCGATGCCTGCGAGCCCGGGCTACGCGAATTCGCCCTGCTGGTGGCCTGGACCGGCGCTCGTCCGGGGCGCGAGCTGACCGAGGCCCGGGGGCGCGACCTCGATCCCGAGGCGGCCACGCTCCGGGTCAGCGGCAAGACCGGCACCCGAGAGATCCATCTCGACGATCAGGCGCTGGCGCTGTTGCGCCGCCTCGCGAGCGGCAAGAAGCCGGGCGATCGCCTGCTGACCACCGCGGCCGGCACGCCGTGGACGGCAAGCCTGCACCGCCGGCGGGTCGCTGCCGCGGTCGATTACGCGGGGCTCGATCCCGCAACGACCCTCTACGCGCTCCGCCACAGCTACATCTCGGGGGCGCTCAAGAAGGTCCCGGTCAAGGCGGTCGCCGACCAGTGCGGCACGAGCATCGCGATGATCCAGCGCTTCTACGCGAAGTTCATCCCGGGCGACCTGGCGAAGTACGCCAAGAAGGCGGCGCCTAAGCTGCGGGCCGATGCTGCGACCGGACGCCACCTGAATGGACGATGACGAGATTCGCCGCCGCCGGGAGGCCGAAGCGGCGCTGCGGCGGAAACGGCGGGGCAAGCGGCCGGCGCCAGAGCCGACATGCGATCTGTTCCCGGCGGACGAAGCCTATTGGACAGTCGACGATCTGCCAAACTTCGACCGCGTCGGCGACTTTGATGCGATCGGTGAAAAGCTGAATGATCAGTTGATGCGGGCGATCGTCGGGTACCAAGGAAAAGCGCGGGGTGGCTCGAGGCGTAAGAAGGACGCCACCCGCCCAACTAAGGGCGCCGTCAGGACGGCCAGATGGCGGGACAAAAGAAAAACGTCACGCAAGTAGTTCCGTGACGTTTTGG
Organism: Geminicoccaceae bacterium; assembly: GCA_050729115.1. Taxonomy (GTDB): domain Bacteria; phylum Pseudomonadota; class Alphaproteobacteria; order Geminicoccales; family Geminicoccaceae; genus JBKPNX01. Next base: position 12,905 of record JBOHKK010000024.1, read on the forward strand.
GTTTTGACGACAGCGAACGGATGTGAAGATTAGGCAGCTCACACGCAACATAGCGGGAGTGAGTGAGCCATGACCGAGCGTCGCCGCAAGCCGGCCCCGCCTACTGAGCCTCTACTCTACGACATCGATCAGACCTGCGCCGATTTCGGCGGCCTCGGCCGCACCAAAATCTATGCCGAGATGGCCGCGGGCGAGCTCGAGTATATCCAGATCGGCGATCGCCGGTTCACGACGGCCGAGCAGCGGCGCGCGTACATCCAGCGCAGGACCCAGCGCCAGACCCCGAGCCAGGCGGCCTGACCCGATGGCCGCGATAACGCCGCGAGACCAGCTCGCGGATCTCCTCGCCGGCGTGAGGGCCGAGGCGCTGTACGGCGCGACCGATCTCGAGTCCTCAGCCCGGCCGGCCTGGTTCTATCGCCCGTTCTCGTCGGAGGAGCTCGACCGGCACCCGGACAGGGAGCGAATCCTAGCGACCATCGAGGCCGTGGTGCGCGATCGACTCGACTACGCGTTCGCGATCGCGGTGCTCGACCGCGAGGGCGAGGACGATGACGTCTGAGCTCAAGAGGGCAGCGAAGCTGCTGCGTCTCGCCTGCTGCGAGACCGCGCCGGACGGCGAGAGGCTCGCGGCGCTCAGCCGCCTGTCGGCGCTCGTGGCGGCGCACGATCTCGATTGGGACGCCGCGCTCGGCAGCCTCACGCGCGAGCAGCTCCACGAGGTCTACAGCGCCGGCATCACGGTCGGCGTCGAGATGGAGCGCGCCGCCCGCACGAGCGGCGGCGACTGGGCTCCTGCCGGGCGCTCGCGCGCCGATGAGGCCGGTGGTCGCGCGCAGGAACTACGCGTTATTCTGGCCGCGGCCGCGCAGTCGAGAGCCGACGGGCTGCTTGATGGTTGGTTCGGCGACTTCTCGCTCGACATGAGCGAGCGCTTCGATCGCTGGGGCGCTCAGACCTTCGTCTCTGAGCGGCAATGGGAATTGATCGACCGGCTCCGCTCAATACTAGAGCGCCAAGACTACCTCTGATTTCGACTCCGGTCATTGGCAATGGTGCCGAGACCAGTACAGGAGACCGTGATGCCAATCCCTGGTATGAGTGGCGGCGACGGCACGCCGATCGTGAAATACAATGCCAAAGCGGCGAAATGGAAAGTCGATGACGTGACGTTACACGGCATCAGCTTCGTGGTTGATTTGGATAACGCCAAGGCCGGCTGGGCGCTGTTTCGCGAAAACACCGAGCCGGACTTCGCGATGGTCCCGGTGGTGGACCTCGTAGGAGGCTCGCCATACCCGGCACGGCCGTCCGAGGACCATCGCAAGGGCTTTCTCGCGATGGTCAAGATCCCGGACAGGCTCGCGGCCGGCAAGCCGAGCGTCCGGGAGTTCGCGTCCTGCTCGCTCGCGGTCAGGCGCGCGTTCGACGTCTTGTATGACGCCTGGGCTCTGGAGCGGGGCCACCACCCGGGACAGCTTCCGGCTGTAACCATCAAGGATTACGAGGAGATCAGCGGCCGCCACGGGAGCAACTTCGCGCCGATTTTTAGAATCGTCAAGTGGGTCGACCGGCCGGAGAGCCTCGACGGCGTGGCGGTTGCCTCGGCACCGATCGATGCTGCCGACGACGACGCCGACTTCGACGACGAGATCCCCTTCTGAGGCGCCGGTCATGCCCATCAGGCATTGTCAGGGGTGCGGGGCCGAGGATGGCGGCAAGTCGCGCGACTTCCGGGCTGCGCTCTTCGGGCCGCCGGTCAAGCTGGTCCCGATGATCCTCGCCGACTACGGCGAGCGCTTGCTCTGCCAGGAGTGCCACGAGGGCGCGGTCAAGCTCAATACGCGCTTGCGCACGGCGCGCCTGACGCACGTATACGATTGAGGACACAGTGGCGATGCCGAGCGTTGCCGAGGCCGCGCTTGCCTATGTGGCGCTCGGCATCCCAGTCCTGCCGTTGCACGGCATCCAGGACGGCCGCTGCGGCTGCGGCCGGAATTGCGACAGTCCTGGCAAGCATCCGATCGCGCCGCTGACGCCCCGCGGTGTCCTGGACGCCTCATGCGATACCGCGGAGGTCGGCCGCTGGTTCCGCGCCTACCCGACCGCCAACCTCGGACTGGCGCTTGGCGAGTTGGTCGTGATCGACGAGGACCGGCCGGGCGCCGTGCTGGCCGCCGGCCTCGAGCTTCCGAATTGCCCGTGCAGCCGGACCGGCCGTGGCCACCACTACGTATTTCGCGCCAACGGCCACGCGCTCGAGAACGGGCCGTTCGCCGAGGGCTTGGATGCCAAGACGGGTGCCGCCTACGTGGTCGCGCCGCCGAGCCTGCACGTCTCCGGCACGCGCTACCGCTGGATGCAGGGCCATGCGCTCGAGGACGTGCCGCCGCCGCCGCTGCCGGAGGCGGTCGAGCAGCTGATCAGGGCTGCGCACGCCGGCCGCAACGGCGCCGGCAAAGATCAGCTGCACACCATGTTCGGCGAGCTCAAGCTCGAGGAGTGCTTCATCGAGATCGAGCGCTTGACGCCCGAGAGCGGCGACGCCTGGCGCTCCATCATGTTGCGCGTGGTCCGCAGCCTCGTGGGGCGCGGCTGGCGCGACGACGCCATCACGATGATGTGCCGGCGTGCTACCCGGCGCGATCTCGGCTTTGCCCATGAGCAGACCGACGCCTTTGTCGTCGACGAGATTCGCCGCACCCGACGCAAGGATCACCACCCCGAGCCCGACGAGCACACCTACGACCAGCTTGATGGCGAGGCCCCGCAGCCAACCGGATGCCGAGGAATCGACATGACGCCCAAGCGTACCGATTGGCTATGGCACCCGTACTTTCCCGCCGGGGAGCTATCGCTGCTGGGCGGGCGCGGCGGCGTCGGCAAGGGGCAGGCGTGCGCCTCTGTGGTTGCTCGGCTCACGACCGGCGCACCGTGGCCCGATGGCTCCGAGGCCGCGCCCAGCTGTCATGTCCTGTGGGCCGAGGCCGAGGACAGCCTCCAGAAGACCGTGATCCCGCGCTTGGTCGCCAACAGAGCCGACCTCGCGCGCGTGACGTTCTTTACCGAGACGGAGTTTGCGGCCTTGGATCTGCGCGCCTTCATCGAGAGTCGCGATTGCCGCGCCGTGGTCCTGAGCCCGATCATGTCATTCCTGCCGCGGCTCAGGAATCATAATGACGAGCTCGAGGTCCGTGCCGAGCTCAGGCGTCTGCACGGCGCCGTCGACGCCACCCTGTGCGCCATGGTCGGCATAGCGCATCTCAACAAAAAGACCGATCTCGATGCCGTCGAGCGCCTTCTTGGAAGCGTCGCATTCTTCAACTTCGTGCGCAGCGTTGTGCTTCTCGCGACGGACAAGGAGCGCGATGACATGCGCCGATGGCTCCATGCCAAGTTCAACCTTTCGGTCCGCGGACCCGATCTGCTGTTTTCGACCAGGCATGTCGGCGAGGATCCGCGCGATCAGTTCGTCACGACCGAGTGGGAGGTTCCGAGCGGCGCGAACGTCGATGCCGATTCCTTCTTCGACCGCCGCACCGGCCGCAGGGGCTCGGCGCGCGACTGGCTTGTCGGGTACCTGGAGGAGCACGGCCGCTCCCTCGCCACCGACGTAATATCGGCCGGAGAGCAAGCAGGTCATCATAGGGGCGCGATCCAAAAGGCGCAGTACCGAGAGCCGCGCATCGAGATCGACAAAGAGGGCTTCCCAGCACAGGCGTGGTGGACCCTCAAGTGACTGCCCAGGGACGGACAAGTAAAGAGCCCCTAGAAAGGGGTGTCTGTCTGTGCGCGTGTCTGTCTCTGGGTGGACAAGAGTGTCCGTTTAAGGAGAGAGAGAGTATAACCCTCTCTCACCCCTACCCCCTTTACACAGACGGACACCTCGGACAGACAGACACTCTCCCCGGCAGGACTCCCTTTTATCGAGAAAAGGTGTGAAATGCGAGACCGCCAGGTTATCGTCGTGACGTTTCGACCCGAACCGCGGATCGATGGCATCGTGGCGCTCCGACGGCTGCTCAAAGTCGCGCTGCGCGCCTTCGGGCTCAGGGCGATCGCGATCAAAGTCGCGGTCGCCGATGGCGGTGATGCATGAGCCGGTGGCTCTGGCCGACCTTCACGGAGCTCCGCCTGCTGCCGCGAGCCGGCGGCATCGCGACGGACTGCGAGTACCGCGGCGGCCGCAGGATACTCATGCGCGGCGAGCGCAACGTCAGCTGGGATCTGACGCTCGAGCCGCTCGATGACACCGTTGCGCGCCGGCGGAAGCGCCATCGGACCGTGATCCGGGACAACCGCTACGTTGCCGCGCTCCGGCGCCGGCGTGGCGGCTGGGAATAGCTGCTATTCAAAATAAAACGAAACAGCGCCCGCCTTGACATCGCGGCTTATCTTTGCGATGTACAGTGGCATGCCTCTGGATTGGTTTGGGCCGCAGGTACGGGCACACGTGTTGCGTGCCTCTCACCTTGCCGTCGACCACACGATGACCAGCGCCGTGCGCCGCTCCAAGCGCCAGCATCAGCACGAGGACCAGACAGGCGAGCTGCGGCGCTCGATCCGTATCCTTCGGCCTGCTCAGCGTGTCGGGCCCAATACTGTCATGGGCGCCTGGGGGACCACGGGCGGCCAGGAGCAGGCAGCGCTGTTCGAGCGTGGTAGTCGTCGCTTCGAGCCGCCGCGTCGGTTCAGGTTCCTGAGGCCGGCCGCCGATGCCGCCTACCGTGGCTTGGTCACCAGGCTGCGCACCGAGCTCGCCCAGCTGGCACCGCAGCTGCGGCTGAGCTTCCGCGGCCGGCGCCGGAGACGGTGATGGAGCGCGACCCCGTCCAGTTCGCTCAGTGCCTCGTGCGGGACTTGGCCGAGCGGCAGCTGCTCGATCCCGTCGCCCCGGGCGCCATGGCGGGCGGCCTGGTGCTGTCGGGTCTGATCCTCTGGCGCCAGATCCTTGGCCCGCTCGTGGTCGCCGCGCCTCGCCGATCAGCGGCCAGAGGCGAGACGCCTGGCGGCGTCGCGGTGCACTGAGATGAGCCGAGGGGGAGGGTCTGAGGTTTCGCGCGGGGGCCGGGACCGCCGCGGGGACATTTTTACAAATTTCCGGCCTACCCTACCCCGGGTCGCAGCGGATGCTTGAGCGCCTGCTCGGCATGGTCGGCTACGAGCGCCGGTCGACGCTGGCGAGCCCTGGGCCGGACCTGCTCGAGATCCTGGGCGTCAGCTTCGCCGGCACGTCGTCGGGCGTCTCGGTCAGCAGCCGGTCGGTGTTGCGCAGCCCGACGGCGCTGGCGGCGATCCGCACCATCGTCGAGGCGATCGAGATCATCCCGGTGCACGTCTTCCGCCGGCAGGCGGACGGGAGCCGCCGCCGCGAGCGCGATCACCCGGCAGCGCGGCTACTCGCCGGGGACGCCAACCCGTGGACGGGCGGGCCGGAGCTCCGAGCTACGCTCCAGCTTGATGCGCTACGCGAGGGCGTCGGCTACGCGCAGGTGGTCCGGGTCTCCGGGCAGGCGGTCGAGCTGCACCGGCTGGCGCCCGGGATGGTGACGGTCGAGCTCGACGATGCGACCGGCGAGCCGGCCTACCTGGTGCAGCTGGCCGCGGGTGGCGCGCGGCTGCTTACGTGGTCCGACGTCGTGGCCGTGGCGACGCCCGGCAGCGTCCCGGGCGAGCCGGTCCGTCTGGTCCATGAGGCGCGAGAGAGCATCGCGCTTGAGCTGATCACGGCCGAGTACACCGGGCGGCTGTTTGGCAATGGCGCCAGGCCGAGCGGTATCTTGAGGCTCGCCGGAGCGCTTAGCCCAGAGGCAGTGAGGCGGCTCAGGGCGAGCTGGGATGCCGCCCACGCGGGGGGCAGCAACGCTGGTCGGACCGCGGTGCTCGAGAGCGGGACCGAGTTTCAGCAGACGGCCCTGACGAGCACGGACGCGCAATTACTTGAGCTGCGCAAGTTCGCCGTGCAGCAGATCGCGGGCGCGTTTCGAGTGCCGCTGCCGTTCGTCGGCGACCTCGAGCGCGCCGTATGGCGCAACCTCGAGCAGCTGACCCAGCAACTGATCACGTTCACGCTCGAGCCCTGGTTTCGCCAATGGCGCTGTGCGCTCGAGCGGGTGCTGCTCGCGCCTGAGGAGCGCGATGAGCTGTTCGTTGAGCATGTCACCGATGCTTTTGTGCAGGCCGATCTCGCGGCGAGGTTTGCGGCGTTCCGGCAGGCGGTGGGTGGCGCATGGCTGACCCGCAACGAGGCGCGAGAGCTTGACAACCGGCCGCCGCTCGAGGGCGCCGACGAGTTGATCTTGCAGGCCGGGCAGGCTGGCGGCGACGCCGCGCAATCGCAGCCGCGGCCAAACGAGGGCAATGGCGATGCCAGGCCGGCAGCTTGAGCGCCGCTTTGTCGCCGAGGAGCTTCGGGTCGAGGGCCGCACCCTCACCGGGCTGGCGGCGCCGTTCGATCGTGAGGCCCGGCTGGGGCGCCTGGTCGAGGTGATCCGCCGCGGTGCGTTCGCACGGTCGCTCCGGGCCGGCGTCGATGTCCGAGCGTTGGTCGACCACGATCCGACTCGGCTGCTCGGGCGGACCAGGAGCGGCACCCTGGAGCTTCACGAGGCCACCGAGGGGCTGGCGTTCTCGATCGCGGCTCCCGCGACACAGCTGGGCGACGATACCCTCGAGCTGGCGCGGCGTGGCGATCTCTCGGGCATGAGTTTCGGTTTCCGCGCTCGGCCAGATGGCGAGCGCACGCGCGGGCGTGTGCGCGAGCTGGTCGACGTCGACCTGATGGAGGTCAGCGTGATCACCGGCGGGCAGCCCGCCTATCCCGACACATCGGTTTCGGCTCGCAGTCGCGAGCTGTACGCGGCGGACCTCGCCGCACTCACGAGGGCCGCCAGGACCGCGGCCCGCACGCTCAGCAGGAGACCACGATGACTTTGGACGTAGGGGCGCTCGAGGTCCGCCTCGAAACCGAGGACCACGACGACGACCGCGACACCGCCGACCTTGCCGCCGCGACGCGGGCGATCGAGGAGTTGCGGGTCGCCTGGGAGCAGCACCGCGACCGCGCCGCCACGGTCGAGCAACTCACGGCGCTCAACCAGCGGCTCGACGCGATCGAGCGGCGCAGCCAGCGGCCCGGGACCGGCGGGACCGAGCGCGACGAGGCGGCCGAGCGCCGAGCGTTCGAGCACTATTTGCGCCACTTCGGCACCGAGCAGTTTCGCCCGGACGAGGTCCGGGTGTTGTCCGTGGCAAATGACGGCGCAGTCGTCCCCGAGACGTTCCTGCGCGAGATCCTCAAGGACATCACCGAGTTCTCGCCGATGCGCAGTCTCGCGCGAGTGACCAACGTCACCGGCTCGCCCGTGATCTTGCCGCGACGGCTTACCAAGCCGACCGCGGGTGTCGTGGCCGAGGGCGCGGCGCCGACCGGCTCGGAATCGACTTACGGGCAGTGGTCGATCGCGATTTTCGAGTTGCGCGAGTTCACGGACATCAGCAATCAGCTGCTCGAGGACAGCGCCTTTGGAATGGACAGCGAGATCCGCGAGGACCTCGGCGAGGCATTCGGCGAGAAAGAGGGCGAGTTGTTCTTCACGGGCGCCGGCACCACCGAGCCGCTCGGGCTCATCGCCGATCCCGCCTTCGTAACTGTACTCGCGGCCGTGACCGCGATCGATGCCGATGAGTTGATCGACCTGTTCTACACGGTCAAGACAACCTACGGCCGCCGCGGCACCTGGGGCATGAACCGCAGCGTCATCGCCGAGGTGCGAAAATTCAAGAACACGGCTGGCGACTACTTGTGGCGCGACAGTCTCGCCGAGGGTCAGCCTCCGACGTTTCTCGGTCGTCCCGTGGTTGAGGTCCCGGCGCTTGCCGGAGTGGCGATCAATCAAATCCCGGTTGTTTTCGGCGACTTCAACCGCGGCTTCCGGATACTCGATCGTATCGCCATGCAGCTGCTTCCGGATCGGTTCAGCCGCGCCACAAACGGCGAGGTCCGCTTCCATGCCCGGCGCCGCGTCGGCGGCAAGCTGGTGCGGCCCGAGGCCTTGGTCGGCCTCAAGATGCCGGCGGTGTAGTGTGGCGACGCTGCGTGTGATCACGCCGCCGGCCGCTCCGATCTCGATCCTGGCGGCTCGCGACCATCTCCGGGCGGACGCCGAGGAGCTGCCGAGCGCCGAGTTGAGCGACATGATCCAAGCGGCCTTCAGTCGGCTCGACGGCCCCGATGGCGTGCTCGGTCGCGCGCTCGAGCCGCAGGTGCTGGAGTACCGAATCGATCGGTTCGCGGACCCGATCTGTCTGCCGCTGCCGCCGCTCGTCTCGGTCGACTTAATCAAGTACATCGACCCAGACGGCGTCGAGCAGACGCTGGCCAGCTTCCGGGTGTTCGGCGTCGGCGGTGACGGCCGGATCGAGCCGGTCTTCGGCTCGTCCTTTCCGGCGACCAGGCCGCTGCCGGAGGCGGTCCAGATCACGTTCACGGCGGGTGAGGTGACGCCGACGCCGGTCCAACGCGCGATCCTCATGCACCTCGCGTGGCTCGACCAGGTGCGGGCGGGGACGGCTGACGGCCGCTTTCGGCCCGATGATCTGCCGGCCGGCTACGCCGAGCTGATCGCGCCTTACCGCGCAACGTTCATCTTCTAGGAGTAGGAAAGTTGAGCGAGCCCTTCGAGATCATCGCTTCACCCTTCGAGGTGTACTTCGCTCCCTTCGGCGAGGCGTTCCCGCTGATCGATGCGGCACCGGCTGGCAACTGGACGCTGATCGGCAAGGCCGGCGCGAAGAACATGAGCCCGGATGGCATCACGGTCACGCACAACCAGACGGTCGAGAGTTTCTTCATGCTCGGCGGCACGCTGCCGCGCAAGATGGCGCGGACCGAGGAGAACGTCTCGGTAGCGTTCACGCTGCACGATCTGACGCTCGAGATGTACCGGCTTGCCATCAATCAGAACGCTGTGGTCGACACCCCGCCGAGCACGGGGGTGGCGGGGTTCAAAGAGCTCAGCCTGTCGCGCGGGCCCGACCCTGTGGTGCTCGCGCTGCTGGTTCGAGGGCCGAGCGCGTACGACGATGCGTTCAATTCGCAGTTCGAGATCCCGGCCGCCGTCGAGAGCGGCGAACCAGAGGTCGTGTTCGCCAAGGGGGAACCGGCGGGGCTGGCGCTGAGCTTCGGCATCATCGAAGCGACCGGCGGGCAGCTGCCGAGGCTGCTGATGCAGACGGCGGCGCCGGTGTAGGGCGCCGTCCCACCCGTCTCTGGCATCGCCAGTGTAGTGCCGAGAACACCAGCATGATCACGCTCACGCTGACGCCGAGGATCGAGCGCGGCGGTTACCACCTGGACCGGTTCGATGCCTACCTCGGCGACGATCTGATCGTCGCGTCGAGACAGCCGCTCTCTCGCGGTCACGATCCCGCCGAGATGATGACGGTCCGGCACGCCAGGCACAACTTCGATAGCTTCGAGCCGCGCCCGATCGGCGAGCTCGCGAGGTGGACGATCGAGGAGTCGTCCCGCAGCGGCCTACAGCGCCGGACGTGGCGCCCCCCCGAGGAGCGCTCAGGGGCCGCGCGGCGGGCAGGATGCCAGTCACCAGCGAGCGCGGCGGTCTAGGTGCGCATCGGCGCCCTCAATCGCCGGATCGCTCTGCTCGACGAGCACGGCGCCGTAGTTGCGTCGCCCTGGGCAGAGGTCACGCCGCTCGGCATGACCGAGGCCCCGAGCGCCGAGGGCGCCGCGCTGACCTGGGCCGAGGACATTCAGCTTCGCATGCGGTATCGGGACGGCGTTACGCCGCGCCAGAGGCTCCGCTACCGGGGGCGGCTCTACCACGTGACCAGCGTCGTCGAGGACACCACCGGCCGGGATCGGCGCCGCGAGATGACGCTGATCGCCACTCACGAGCATGGCTGATGCCCTGGGCCGCGCCGCGCGTCTGTCATGTACCGGGGCACCCGCCGTACCGTGGCGACCGCTGCCCTCTGTGCCGCGCTCCCGCTGATCGCGCTCGCAAGCGCGAGTATGACCGGACGCGACCAAGTGCCCGGCAGCGCGGCTACGACGATCAGCACCAGCGCGACCGCGCCCAGTTCCTCGCCGCCAACCCCTTCTGCATCGTCTGCGGGGCGCCAGCGACCGTCCTTGAGCATCGGACGCCACACCGCGGGGACCAGCGGCTACTGCGCGCCCGGTGGAATTGGCAAGCGATGTGCGTCTCATGCGCGAGCCGCAAGACGGCCACTCAGGACAGCGGCTTTGCGAGGCGTCGTGCGCGGTAGGCGACCAAAGCTGCACGTACCCGGCGACGGGCTGAGCCGCCTGCCGGTGCCGCGGCATCTATCGGCCGATGCGCGGCGCGAGTGGCGACGCGTCACGCCCGATCTGGCGAGACGCCGAGCTCTGCGCAGGTCCGATCTCGCTGCGCTCGAGCGGTATTGCACGATCGCAGGCGCCATGCGGGTGATGCGGGTCGGCCGCGAGTACCTGAGCGCGTCGGCTGAGCTCCGCCACCTCGAGCGGCTGCTCGGTCTGGGCCCCGCCAACCGCGCGCCGGCCGATGACCAGGCTGATGACGAGCTCGCCGAGATGGTGCGATGAGATGGCCGCTCAGGGCGCCCCAGAGGCCCTAGGACGGGCGACACGGTCCCGGGGCACATCGCTGCCCAGCGGCGTCCTACGGCCGGCCTGGGTGTACTCCCGCGACCCGATCTCCGATCCCGACGGCCGCGGCGAGCGCGCGGTCAAGTTCTTATCCCTGCTCAGGCATCCGCAGAGCGAGACGGGCCGGTTCGATCTGACGCCCTGGCTCGAGCGCATCGTGCGCCGCGTCTATGGCGACCGCCGGATCAGGACCGTGTTCATGATGCTGCCGCGCGGCGGCCGTAAGACCACGATCGGCGCCGGGCTCTCGCTGCTGCATACCGTCGGTCCAGAGCGGGTTGCAGGCGGGCTCGCGGTGCTGGCCGCCCATAACCGCGGCCAAGCCCGGATCGCGTTCGAGGAGGCGCTCTCGATCACGCTCGCGACGCCAGCGCTCCGGGCCTGCACGAGGCCGCGTGACGCCATCCATCGGATCGAGCACATTCCGACCCGGGCGAGGCTCCAGGCCGCATCGAGTGAGGCGGGGTCGCAACACGGCCAGACGCCGCAGTTCACGCTTTGCGATGAGTTGCATATCTGGCGCGGGCGGCAGTTGTGGGATGTGCTCAGGACCGGCGCCGCGAAGTCGAAGCACTCGCTGTTGTGGGTGATTACTACCGCGGGCGCCGGGCAGGACAGCGTCGCCTATGACATTTACAGCTACGCCAAGCGGGTGCAGCTCGGCGAGATCGACGACCCGGGCTTTCTGCCGCTCATCTGGGAGGCGCCGCGGGACTGCGCTTGGCAGGATGAGGCGGTCTGGCACGCGGTCAACCCCGGGCTCGAGTATGGGTTCCCGGCCCTCGACGGCTTGCGGCAGCTCGCCCGTGAGGCACGCAACAGGCCGGCGCAGCAGCAGGCGTTTCGGCAGCTCCATCTCGATATCTGGTCCGACGCTTCGGCGTCGCCCTTCGTCGACATGGCCGTGTACGACGCGGGCGCGGTCCCGGTCGACCTCGACCGCCTCGAGCGCGACCAGGTGCCCTGTTGGCTCGGGGTCGACTGCTCGTCCGTAGGCGATCTCACCGCGATCGCCGCGGCCTGGCCGGACGATGCTGGCGGGTACGACGTCTGGGCGTGGTTGTTCTGCCCGGCCGCAAACCTCGAGGGCAAGAGCCGCGGTGACGAGGCCGACTACCCGCGCTGGGTCGAGGACGGATGGCTCGAGGCGACCCCTGGCAACGTGATCGACCGCCGCCGGGTCGAGGCCGTGATCCGCGAGATCGCCCAACGCTTCAACGTGATCGAGATCGCCGCCGACGCACACTTCGCGCAGTGGCTGCTGTCGTCGCTGGCCGAGGACGGCTACCCGGCCGTCGAAACCAGGACCGGGTGGGTGACCATGACCCCGGCCGTCAACGAGCTCGAGCGCGCGATCGTGGCAGAACTCTGCCGCCACGGCGGCAACCCGGTCTTGCGGTGGTGCTTTTCCAATATCGCGATCGAGGAGAGCAGCACCGGCAACCGCAACTTCCACAAGCGCAAGTCCCGGTCCCGGATCGACGGCGCCGTCGCGACCGCCATTGCGGTTGGGCGGGCCCACGCCAACGAGACGCGGCCGAGCCCCTACGAGGAGCGCGGGCTCTTGTTCGTATGATCCCCGCGATCCGAGTCGACCACGTCCGCCAAGCGCTCGATCCCGAGCGGCCTTTCGCACGCGAGAGCGCGATGATTGCTGTGCTGCGGCGCTGGCTGTGTAGTCGTGGCGTGGCTTGGCCGGTTGCCGACACCGCCGCCCGTCGCGCCGTCGAGCACGCACTCCAGGTAGTGGGCGCCGAGCGGCCACCGCCAGATAATCCCGTCGATCTCTGGACCGAGCGCTTGATCGCCAGGCGGCATTGCGTCACGTGCGGCGGCGCGCTCACGGGTGCGCAGCGGGAGTACTGCTCGCCGCAGTGTCTACATATCGCCTACCGGTCAGGCGGCGGCGGCAAAGGTTCTCGTGCCGGCGGTGCGCCGGCCGATAGCGTCTTGCCGACCCGGCAGCGCCTGAGTGGTGCGGGCGCTTGGCCCGATCTGGACGACTCCGGACGCGAGATCTGCCGCGAGTGCCGGACCTTGCTCGCCGAGCGGCACGACTTGCGGCGCCAGCTTTATTGCAGTCGCGCCTGTTCGATGGCCAATTTCAGGCGGCGGGCGGCGGAGCAGACCGCAGCTCTCCTGGGGCTGCTGCGATGCCGTCATTGCGGCGCTCACCTAGACGCGAAGCACACGAATAAGCAATACTGCTCGAGGAGATGCCAGAAACAGGCCCGACGTAAGCGCACAAGGAGTGATCGCGATGGCTGAGCAGCTGATCGGTGATGCGGTACTGCAACTCCGGACCGACGGCGCCCGCCTCGACCGCGGTATCCGGCGCGGCCGGCAGCAGGCGCAGGACCTGGACCGCAGGTTCAGGCTGACTAGTCGCAACATCGTCGGTTCGATCAGCCGGATCGGCGCCGCGTTTGGCGTCGCGTTCGGGGCGACCACGGTGGTCGGTTTGATCACCGGGACCGCCGCGGCGCTGGACGAGGTCGTGAAGGCCGCCGATCGGGTCGGCGTCACCGTCGAGGCGCTCCAGGAGTTGCGCTTTGCCGCACAGCTGGCGGGAGTCGATAGCCGCACGCTCGACACCGCGCTACAGCGTTTCGGCCGGCGGGTCGCCGAGGCCGCGCAGGGGACAGGCGAGCTCCGGGACACGCTGCTGCAGTACAACATCGAGGTCCGGGACAGTAACGGCCAAATGCGGACGCAAGAGGAGATCCTCGGTGATCTCGCCAACGCCATCAAAGGTGCGGAGTCGGAACAAGAACGGCTACGCATCTCCTTCAAGGCATTTGACAGCGAGGGCGCGGCCCTGGTCGAGATGATGCGCCAGGGTGAGGCCGGGCTCGAGCGGTTCCGCCGGCAGGCACGCGAGACCGGATCGGTGGTCAGCAACGAGACCGCGCGGGCGTTCGTCGACTTCAACGACGAGATCACCGTCATGATCGCCAGCATCAGAGGCGCGCTGGTCCCGGTTCTGGAAAACGTCTTGACGCCGGCCCTGCGGACGCTATCGGACCTCATCAAGGGCGGCTTCGGGCAGCAGGGCATCGGCGAGACCACGCGCGCGATTGCACGCCTCGACGAGCACCTCGCGAAGCTGCGTGAGCAACAGGCCGGCCTGATCGGGCAGATACCCGGACTGTCCCGGATGAATCAGCTCGAGATCGACGCCATGCAAGAGCGCCGCGAGCACCTGGCCGAGCAGTTGCGCCTACTGCTGCGCGTCGGCGAGGTGGGCAAAACGACGATCCAGGCCGCCGCGACCGAGACAGACGCGCTGGCGGACAGCACAGACGAGGCGGCGGCGTCCGTCGACAAGCTCGCCACAGGCGTCAGCGACCTCGGGGACGCGATCGAGAGCCTGCCGCCGCTCGATGAGACGATCTCGTTTGGTCGGCCGGGCGGTCCCGGGATCGCCGAGTTTCAGGCGCAACTCGAGCGGCAACGGCGGATGTTCGGCCTCGGCGAGGCTGCGCCGGAGGAGCAAGCCGGGGTGCCGGTCGACCCGCAGGAGCTCGAGCGGGCGCTCACGTTCTCGGAGGCGTTGGGGCAGAGCTTCGCCGACATGGCGTCGCCGATCAACTTGGCGAACTCGCTCGCGACCACTTTCGTGAGCAACATCGCCGAGGGCATCACGAGGGCGCTGTTCCGGGCAGAGAGCTTGCAGGATGCGTTCCTCGGTGTCGCGAAATCGATCTCCGAGGCGGTCGCGCAGGCGGTCATCTTCGCGGCGGTCTCCCGGGCCCTCGGCGCGGCCTTCGGCGGCTTCGGCGGTGGCGGCCAGGTCACGGCCGGCACAGCGCTGTTCGGTGGGCCGGGCCCGACGCTGTTGCAGGCCGGCGGCACATTCGCGGCCCGGCGCCCGTTCATCGCGGGGGAGCGGGGGCCGGAGTTGGTCATGCCCGAGGTCGGCGGGCGCGTGTTCAGCGCCAGCGACACCCGGCGCGTCCTGAGCGGCGCCAGTGAGGGCGGTAACACCTACGTGTTCCACGCGGCGCCCGGCATGGATCACGCGGCCTTCGCTGGCTTCAAACGGGACATCATGCGCGAGCTCGGCCCGGGTCGGATTGAGCAGCGCGCGGTCGCGGCCGTGGTCAACGCCCGCAAGCGCGACCCGCGGCTGTTCGGGCGGCCGTGATTTTGATTTGACGCGCGCGCCGGCCGGGCGCATCGTCGGGATTGCCCCGCGCGGGACTGAGCAGGAGCCCAGCCCCTGACCATCACCGCAATGGCTACCACCGACTCTAGCGGACGCACTCCACCCCGCAACCCCACCATCACCGATATCGAACCCGTCAGCATGTCCCACTCATCTCTGGCACTGCCAGTGTAGCGCCGCGGCGGGCGGCGGCAAAGCCCCACCGGCAACGGTTTCCGCACGATCTTCGATCTCGATGTCACGCTCGACGTGGTCCTCAAGCTGGTCGGCGCCGTCGCGCGGCTGCGCGGCATCACCGCACCATAGGGAGAGAGCACCATGGACACGGCACAGCTTCACGCCCTGATCGAGGCCGAGCGCGTCGCAGCCGATGCGCTCAGGGTGCCCCACGATGGCTACGCCGAGTCCGAGCGCCGTTTCGTCGAGGCCTATCGGGCTGTGCTGGTCGCCCGGCCGACGGAGCCTCGCGGTATCGCGGCCTGGCTGCGCTGGCTCGGCGATTCCGAGCGTGACATCACGGGCATGGACCACGACCACGTGCACGAGATGCTCGAGCACGTTGCGCGGCAGTTCGAGGCGATGGCGCCGCCCGCCTGACCCGTCCTGCTGCACACCGGGGCCGTCCTGCGGGGCGGCCCTTTTTCGTGGGGCCGCCGATGGCACGGATTACCGACAGATTACAGACGGGCCCGGAAAAACTGGCGTCCCCAGCGGGAATCGAACCCGCGTTTTCGCCTTGAAAGGGCGATGTCCTGACCTCTAGACGATGGGGACGACTGACCGTGCACTTAACGTCGCGCCGGCCGGAAAGCAAGCCCTGGGGCGGCAAGCGCGGCGATCGGCGGGTCAGCCGGTGGCGGCATCCTCGATATGGAAATTGACGCGCGGCTGCCCCTGCCACCAGTCCAGCTTGAGCGTGCCGGCGAGATGCAAGGGCGCGCCGGCCGCCTGCATCAGGGCGCGGCCGAGAGGCTGATCCGAGGACCGGAACGCGATCGCGCGCACCCGGCCGCCGGCCGGATCGTACAGGTGGCAGTCGACATGGGCGCCGCCCACCTCGCGGACCTGAGCGCTGCGCGCGTGCGGCAGCATGAAGCGCGGCTCCGGATTGCCGCGCCCGAACGGCGCGATCGTGGCGAGACGCTCGGCCAGCTCGAACGACAGCCCCGCGACCTGGAGCGCGCCGTCGAGCGCGAGATCGGGCGGCGCCGGGCGCCCGAGCCCCGGCACGCCGGCGATCCGCTCGGCAAGGAAGGCCTCGAGCGCGGGCAGCCGCCTCGTCTCGAGCGTCAGCCCGGCCGCCATGGGATGCCCGCCGCCCTGCAACAGAAGCCCGGCTTCGCGCGCCGCGATCACCGCGCTGCCGAGATCGAAGCCCGCGACCGAGCGCGCCGAGCCCTTGCCGATGCCGTCCGCAATGCCGATCGCCAGCATCGGACGGTGATGGCGCTCGACCAGGCGCGCCGCGACCAGACCGAGTACGCCCGGCGACCAGCCTTCGCCGACCGCGAGCAGGAAGGGCGCGTCGCGCTCGAGCGCCGGCGCGACCTGCGCTTCGGCCGCCGCCACGAGCTGCCGCTCGAGCCCGCGCCGCTCCTCGTTCAGCCGCTCCAGGCGCAGCGCGATCTCGGCGACGACCTCGGGCGCATCGCTGGTCAAGAGCTCGGCTGCGAGATGCGAGCAGCCGGTGCGGCCGCCGGCATTGAGGCGCGGCCCGAGGGCGAAGGCGCAGTGCTCGCCGGACGGCGGCCAGGCCAGGCCCGCGGCGCGCGCGAGCGCGGCG
>JBOHKK010000025.1:0-29234 GCA_050729115.1 Geminicoccaceae bacterium
CCAGCGTTCCGCCGAGCGCATCCGTGCCTACTTCCGGCCCGACCCCGTCCAATACGCCGCCTGACCTGTCAGGTATGATGCTGGGGAATTAAATAACTGGGACTTCGCCGAGATCGAGCTGACGGGCATCGCCGCGACGGAGGGTGGAAGTGCCGACGACACGATCCGGGGCTCTTCCGGCGACGACGCGATCCATACCCTGGGCGGCGACGACACGGCGTTCGGCGATGCCGGCGACGACACGCTCGTCGGCAACGCCGGCGCGGACGCGCTCCACGGCGAGGCGGGCGACGACCTGATCGCCGGCGGCGTCGGCGCCGACGTGCTGCGCGGCGGCACCGGCAGCGACGAGCTGGTCGGGAGCGCCGATGCCGACCAGCTGCTCGGGGAGGACGACGCCGACGTGCTGCGCGGCGAGGTCGGGGCCGATGACCTGGACGGCGGCGCGGGCGACGACCAGCTGCTCGGGGGCGAGGGCAACGACACGGTCCTGGGCGGCGACGGGAATGATCTGCTGGTCGGCAACCAGCACGACGATCTCCTCGACGGCGGCGCCGGGAACGACACGCTCGACGGCGGCGTGGGGCTCGACGTGCTCCACGGCGGCGCCGGCGCGGACGAGCGCTCGGGCGGCGCCGGCGACGACCTGCTGGAGGGCGGGCACGGCAACGACACGCTCACGGGCGGCGCGGGTAGCGATCGCTTCCCCTACGCGAGCGTCAACCATGGGCTGGACACGATCACCGATTTCGCGACCGGCGCGGGCGGGGACGTGCTCGCGCTCGGCGATCTGCTCTCGGGTTTCGAGCCGGGCAGCGAGGCGGACTTCGTGCAGCTCGCCGACGACGGCGCCGACACCGCGGTCGCGGTCGATCCCGACGGCGGCGCGAACGGCGCCAGCTTCACCCCGATCGCGACCCTCAGCGGGGTCACGGGGGCAGACCTCGACAGCCTGATCGGCCAGGGCAACATCGAGGCCGCCTGAACGGCTTCTTCCGGCGCCCGCTGGCGGTGGACCATCGGCGGCCGGGATCGCCGCCAGCCTGCGTTGGCTCCTCAATCGAGGGTCCCTCGATCCTCGCCTCGGCTCACCTTGCAACGCGCCGCAGGACACAATCCGGCCAAGGCCACGCCATGGCCTGGCCGCCCTGCTCGCAAAGAGCGACACGACTCGTCAAGCGGAGCCGTGATCCGCTAGATTTCGCTCGTCGTCGAAGGGAAAGCCGCGTTGGATCGAGGTCGGTTGCAACGGCAGGGGTACAGCATCGCGGCGCTGCGGGGCATGGCGCGGCGGCGGCTGCCGCGCATGGTGTTCGATTTCTGCGACGGCGGTGCCGAGGACGAGATCACGCGGGCGCGCAACGAGGCGGCGTTCGCCGACTGGGAGTTCCTGCCGACGCCGCTTTCCGGCACCGGCGCCCGCGATCAGTCGGTCGTGCTGTTCGGCGAGCGCCTCGCGCTCCCGGTGATCATCGGCCCGACCGGGCTCTCGGGGATGCTCTGGCCGCAGGGCGAGGTGGCGGCGGCGCGCGCCGCGGCCGCGGCCGGCACGGTCTACACCATGAGCCACGGCTCGACCGTCGCGATCGAGGACCTGGCGAATGCGACCGCCGGCCCCTTGTGGTTCCAGAACTTCATGTATCGCGATCGCGGCCTCACCCGATCGTTCGCCGAGCGGGCACAGGCCGCGGGCTATCGGGCGCTGGTCCTGACCGTCGACAATCAGGTGCTGGGCCAGCGCGAGCGCGACCTCGTCAACGGCTTCGTCATCCCGCCCCGGGTCAGCTGGCGGAGCGTCGTCGACGTCGCCCGCGCGCTGCCCTGGGCGCTGCGCATGGCCGGCACGCCGCTCACGTTCGTCAACTACGCGAGCGCGGAGAGGAAGGACATCGTCTCCCTTGCCGCGTACATCGCGGACATGCTCGATCCGACGCTCTGCTGGCAGGACGTCGACTGGCTGCGCGGCCTCTGGCGGGGGCCGCTGCTGCTCAAGGGCGTGCTGCATCCGGACGAGGCGCGGCGCGCGCTCGAGCACGGCATCGACGGCATCATCGTGTCCAACCACGGCGGGCGCCAGCTGGACACCGCGCTGCCCTCGATCCGCGCCCTGCCGCGGGTGGCGGGCGCCGTCGCCGGGCGCATCCCGGTGCTGCTCGATGGCGGCGTCCGGCGCGGCAGCCACGTGGTCAAGGCAGTGGCGCTCGGCGCCACGGCGTGCCTGATCGGGCGCCCGCACCTCTGGGGCCTCGCGGTCGCGGGCGAGGCGGGCGTGGCCCAGGTTCTGGAGATCTTCCGGCGCGACATCGATCGGGTCCTCGCGCTCGGCGGCTGGGACGGCATCGCCCAGGTGGACCGCGGTGCGCTCGCGCCGGCAAGCGGGCCGGACCCGGACCTCGCTCTCGAGATCGAGCGCGACCCGGACCGGGTGCGAGGTTCGCCTCGGGCGGTCGCGGCGTCGTGATCGCCGGTGCGGGCATCGATGGCCGGAGCGGACATGGCTTGGCCACGAGCCTTGCCTCTCGCTGGAGACCGATCGGATGATCGAGCGCGGCTTCGAATGGGTGGCGCGGGTGCTGTTCGTGCTGGTGGCGCTGGCGCTGTTCGCGCTCGCGATCAGCCTGGTGGTCTCGGGCGCCTGGCAACTGGTGCGCGGGGCGCTTGGCGGCGAGGTCGGCATTTACAATCTGATGAACGGCGTCGGTCTCCTGATCGTCAGTCTGGCGATCGTCGACGTCGCCAAGTTCGTGGTCGAGGAGAACGTGGTGCGCGACCGGGAGATGCGCTCGCCGGCCGAGGCGCTGCGCTCGCTGACCAAGTTCATGACCATCATCATCATCGCGCTGTCGCTGGAGGGCGTGGTCGGCATCTTCGAGGCGGGGCGGGAGAAGAATTTCGCCGCCATGGTGTATCCGACCATCGTGGTGGCGGCGGCCATCTTCGCGTTGGTCGGGCTCGGGGCGTTCCAGTTCCTGAGCCGCCGCTCGCAGCGGGAGGCCGCGGCCGGCGCCGACGACGCCGACGCGCCCGAGGACACCCCCCATTCGGAGTGAGCGGCACAGCCGCCGACCGGGGCGGCCCCCGCGTGGCAACTGGCAAGTAGAAAGAAACTTGGACGCCGCGCCTGGATTGCCACGGGCGCTGGCGCGCCCTCGCGATGACGCTGCGCAGGCGCGGGGCGGTTCGGCGAGCAGACCTCGGACAGGGTAGCTTCGCGGCAAACGCCTCGCGATGACGCTGCGACGGCGCGGGGCGCCCGGTGTCATGCGCCGGGGTCGAAAGCGTCGCAGAGCGCGGCAATGGCGTTGCCGGCCTGATGCTCCTCCCAAGCCCACCGCCGCGTTCGCGATCAGGAGCAACAGGATGATCGCGAGATCGGCCCGGTTCCGCACGAACGGCGAGAGCACCGCAGCCGCCTCGATCATCCATGGGATCGACCCCCAGAAATAGGCGAAGAACTACAGGTACCACACCTTTGCCCTACCTTTTCTCTTGACACCTTTTGTCCTCGCCTTTTCTCCTGCGGTCATCTCGGCAACCTGGATCAGCCGGCTGCGTTCGACGCGGCCGCGATCCGGCTGTCTCGTTCGGCGAGCACCCGCGATGATCCGCGCCGCAATCACAGGTCTCGGCTGGTGGGGCCGGACCATCGTCCAGCGTCTGCAGGGCTCCGACAAGCTCCGTGTGGTCCGCGCGGTCGACCTCAGGCCGGAGGCGGCCGGGCCGTTCGCGGCCGAGCTCGGATTGCCGCTGTCCGCCAGCCTGGACGAGGCGCTGGCCGACCCGGAGGTCGAGGCGGTGATCCTCGCCACCCCGCACTCGCTGCACCACGCCCAGGTCCTGGCCGCGGCCGCCGCCGGCAGGCACGTGTTCTGCGAGAAGCCGCTGGCACTCACCTCGGCCCACGCCAGGGAGATGGTGCAGGCGTGTCGCGCGCGCGGCCTCGTGCTCGGGATCGGCCACGAGCGCCGCTTCGAGCCGGCGCTGATCGAGGCCAGGCGCCTGATCGCGGCGGGCGCGCTCGGCACCATCATGCACATCGAGGCGAACTTCAGCCACGACAAGCTCGCGAAGGTGCCGGCGGGCGACTGGCGCGCGTCCAAGGTCGATTCGCCGATCCCCGCGATCACCGGCATGGGCATCCACCTCACCGACGCCTTCATTCACATGATCGGCGAGGTCGCGGAGGTCTTTGCGCTGAGCGCGCGCCGCGTCCTCGAGGCGGAAGGCGGCGACGTCGCCTCGGTGCAGGTGCGCTTCGCAAGCGGCGTCACGGGGTTCCTGAACTGCATCCTCTTGACCCCGCTCTACCTGCGCCTTGCGGTGTTCGGGTCCGAGGCCTGGGTCGAGGTGCGCAACGCCACCCACCCCGACACAGCCGGCCCCTCGACCCTGACCCTGTGCCGCGCCGGCGGCGCCCCCGAGAGCCGGCGCTTCGAATGGACCGACACCGTGCGCGCCAATCTCGAGGCGTTCGCCGACGCGATTTCGGGGCGCGCCGGCTATCCCTTCACCGCCGCCGAGCTGATCGCCAACATCGCGCTCCTCGAGGCGCTGTGCGAGTCCGCCCGCACCGGCCGCCCGGTCAAACCGGCGTCTTGAGCCCGCGCGCACGGGGCTGGCATCACGACCCGGACCAGCTGAAGTCGGACGAGCGAGCGGCCTGCGCTGAAGTGCCACACGCTCGCGTTTGCCGCTGCGTCAGGCGGAGGTCTCGTCGAGCAGCCGCCGGCGAAGGCGAATGTCGGCGAGCGTGTCGAAGACCACGCTGCGAATTGCCCCCGGATGCTCTGGATGTGCGTTCAGCGCCGCGACGCCATCTCCGTAGCGACGGGATGGCCCGGGATAGAGGATGCCCGCATACCTCACGACCCGCTGTCGTGTCGTCGCCGATATGATGGCATCGCGGTAGGCGTGCATCTTGTCGATGTCCTCCTTCAGGGGCATCACCCGGTCGCCGTCGGTGCGGAACTTGTATTTCGGATCGAAGAGGTAGACTTCGGTTTCGCGACCAGGCAGGTCGACTTCGACCGCGAGGTCCGGAACCTGCTCGAAGCTGACACTCCGCAAGGGACCGGATCTGCCAAAGGACCTCTGGGGGACGATGCGGAGACGGGCGCGGGTTTCCGGGTGCTGAAGGACAGCCACCGGCTCGTTCCGGCGAAGAGCTTCGACCAGAAGGCTGCCCGGAATGCGCCGGATGAGCCTTTGCTGCGGAACCTTGAAATCGTGTGCCTCGGCGGCCTCGACGATCGCCAGGACGATTTCGAGCGTCGCCCATAGCTCATACAGATAGGGGATGTTCTCGAAGGGGGCCTCGAGGGCGGCATCTTCCAATTCGACGACATAGCCCGCCACCATTTCCTGCCAGATCGCGAGCACGCCTCGGTACTCCGCACGGCGGCGCAGCACCATCGTCAGGACGTGCGGCGAGCGTTCGAGGGGGCGGACCTCATCGAGAAAAGCCACGTGCCGGCGGGCCCTTGTCAATTTGTCAAGGAGCGCGGAGGCCTCGTCGCGCGCTTCCCGCGCACCCGCAACACCGTCGCGCTCCAAGATGGCATCAAGACGACGCAGCCGCCGATCCGCCATGTCCGTGACCAGACGGACAACCCGGTTCTCGTACACGTCGAAGGTCGGCTCCACCCGCTGGTCGGCCAGATGCAGCGGCAGGCGACCGTCGAGTCGACCTCCCTGGTGGTACAGAGCGCGCCTCAGGGAACTCACCGATGGGCGTCGGACCCGCTCGACATGGGTCAGGATCTCGTCACGCCGCAGGGTCCGATGCGGATCGCGTCCGATCGCTGCCAGAAGGTCAGTCAGGCCCGGATGCCGCTCGTCTCCCCGGACGATTCGGGACAGGCGGTCGAGTTCCGCCGAAACTCCGACCGCTTCCGGCGGCAGCAGCCTCAAGCCGGCCAAACCGCCGGCTCGCTGCAAGGCGACCGCCAGGGCGTGCGGAAGGCGGCCGTGCAGATCCTTAAGCAGCCGGTCGACCGCCGCCATCGACATCTTGGCCGGCGGAATGAACAACGTGTGGTTCGCCTCGAATTCCGGGTGATGCAGGCGCAGGCGGTAACGCCCGACTGCAGCCTCCGGCCAGTCGCAACCGACCACCACACGCCCCGCCAAGCATCGGGCGACGACGGGCCGTTCCTGGTCGTTGATCCAGACCCGCAGCCGCGGCCAATCCTCGCTAAGACAGGGCACTTCAAGGATAAACGGCGTCCATTCCCTCGGTTCCGCCGGCGTGCCGTCCAGCGTCAGGAACCGAGGCTCAGAAATAGGAGGCGCCGCCATGACGGAAGCCCTCCAACATCTCGCGCGCCTTGGCTCGGCTCAAGGGGAATTCCTCGCCCAGCAGCTCGGCCACCTTTTCCAGGGCTTCTCCGACAGGGGTTTCGATCCCGCTGATGCGTGGCAGGATCTTCTGCAGCACGGCCTCGTCGAACGCCTCCTCCCAAGAGGCCCCGACCGCCACTCTCTCTTTCACGTAGGCTCGGATGTCATCGACCGTGCGAAAGGCAAACGGCGCCGTCCTCTCAAGGATGCTTCGGAGCTCGATCAGCAGCTTGCCGTATTCCCAATCGCCCACGTGCTCGGCGAAATGCTCGGGGTCGAGGTCGATCGTCACGAGTTGCGCCCGGTCGTAGACTTTGGGAGCGAATCCGTGAGTCGTCTCATCCATGTTGACCGTGCCGATGAAGTACAGGTTGGGATGAAGGCCGATCTTAGCGTTGCCGAGAGCGATTTCCGCCGTGTCTCCGCGATTGCGCTGTTCGAGGGCCGACAGGAACGCCGAGAAATAGTGCTCCACCCGGGCGAGATTCATCTCGTCCAGGATGACATGAAACTCAGCATTCTCGTCGCCGCTCTCCCACGCCTGGGCAGCCTCGTGGATGAACCGGCTGAATTCCGTATCCTGGTAGTTGTTGTTGATGGGGCTAACGAAGCCGAGGAGGTCCTCATTGCTGTGCCAGTTCGGGGCAACGCGCTCGATGTGCTTCCTGGCTCCGACCACCTCCGCGTACAGCTCGGCGAGCCATGTCTTGCCGGTCCCCGAGACGCCCGACAGGATCACGAACTTCCGCGCCCGCAGAGCCGCGTGGTAACGGCGGACGGTTCTCTCGGACAGTCGGATGCCCTTTTCCCGTAGTGCCGAGACGATGCCAGCGATATCGACATCGCCGTGCGGAACGTCTGGAGGTTTTTTTTCGACCGGCTTGTAGCTGTAGTAGACCCAGATGAAGCTCTGAATGTCGATCATGTCCCGAGGTGACCAGTTCGAGAGCTCATCGAACAGCCTACGCGCAAATCCGAGGCATTGTGTGTATTCGGCCGCCGATGTCAGGTCTCTGGAAACGAGCCTTCTGCCGGTCAGCGCCACAGAGGCCTTGTTTAGTGGCGTATACTGAACAAAGATGCTCTCCTTCGGCTGGGCAAGCATCAGAACGAGAGTTGAAATGGTGCGCAAAGCACCAGTTTCACTCTCATCCGCAACCTTGGCATTCCTAAACACTGCTTGGTAGGCGCCGATAAACCTCTCGAGACGTTCCGGGGAGTCGTCAGAACCGAACAGCAACGCCGCGAACGCCATTGCGGCGGCAAGCGCGTTCTGATCAGAGAGATTTACCAAATGATCGTGCGGAGCAGGAGTCCCATATCGGGGCTCGCCTCGACTCAGGTTCTGTGGCTGGCCCCCATTACTCGCCAGCACCCGCTCCGCCAACAGGTGATGGAGTGTTTGTACGGCCTTTTCGGCTTGCTGCTCTCCCGTTGATGACACATCACTGGCAAAGGGTTTGAAGAGCGGCAACACCTCCTGGCGGAAGATGGTTGCGAGCTCGTCCTTATACGCACGTTCCTGGGTTTGGTAATTTCGGCCACACTCTTTGAAATTCTTGAATCCATCCATGTGCCGAAGAAAGTGCGTCCGCATCTGCCCAAGCCGGTCCTGATTCAGCTCCATGTCGTATGCCTGCTCCATCCATTCGCTCCTCAGGTCACTCGCCTTTCCTGATTCCGCGGGTTCGCCTTCCACGGATAAGGGGCCCATTACCCCAACCACGGGCATCTGGATCAACGGTCGCAGAACAACCTCATGGTGCTACAGGATTTGCAGGCTGTTCAAGCGACTCGTTCCGAGGATGCGGTCAAGGTCTCTTTCATAGGACGAATGACCTCGCAGCGACTCATTCGGCGACCCGAGAGCCGCGGGTCATGTCTTGCGTTCAAGCACCGGGACGGGCGGCACCGGGCCAGACTCGGGCCTTGCCGGGCGCCCAGATCTGGATCAGCTGCGATTCTCGTTGGCCGGATTCCGGCGCGGCGCGGCCACGAGGGTGACAACCTCGCGGGCCCGGGTATGATGCTTCCAGGCGTCGGCGGGAGAAGCGCCGCAAGGGTAGGTGCCGGCGCCTCGCGCCGGGCCAGTGCGCCGGCCACGGCGGGCCGGTTCGGCCGATGATCGCAATCTGGGAGGTTTGGTGATGACGAGCAGCAATCCGAAGAGCGGGCGGGTCGACCGTCGGCAGTTCCTGGCGGGCGCCACCGTGGCGCTGGCCGCCGCCCAGGTGGTGATCACGCCCGGGCGCGCGCGCGCGCAGTCGTGGCCGGAGCGCCCGATCACCCTGGTGGTGATGTACGCCGCAGGCGGCGGCACGGACACCATCATGCGCGTGCTCGGCGACGGCATGGCCAAGGCCAAGGGCTGGGAGATCAACGTCATCAACAAGCCCGGCGCCGTGGGCGGGATCGCGACCCAGTTCGTGCACGCCCAGCCCGCCGACGGCTACACCATGCTCGGCGCCGCGAACTACAACAAGTTCGTCCGCGTCATGGGGCACGTCGACCTGGTGCCCTGGGAGGAGTGGGCGAACTTCCAGGCGGCGAGCGCGCTCGCCAGCTGGTCGGTGCGCACCGACTCGCCGTTCGAGACCTTCGAGGACGTGGTCGAGGCGGCGAAGGCCGAGCCCGGCAAGCTCACGATCTCGACCTCGGGCACCGGCGGCGTCTGGCACGAGGCGGCGCTGATCGTCGGCTCGGCCGCCGGCATCGAGCTGAAGTACGTGCCGTATCAGGGGGGCAAGCCGGCGACCCTCGCCGGCCTGCAGGGCGAGGTCGACATCGCCGGCGGCGGCGTGCACGAGCACATCGACCTGCTGCGCGCGGGCCAGCTGCGCAACCTGATGCAGGCCGGACCTCAGGATCTCGAGGTCGAGGGCGTCGGCACCCTGCGCTCGATCGGCAGCATCATCCCGGAGCTGCAGCCGCAGCTGCCGATCGGCTCGGACTACAACCTCATGATGCGGCGCGACACGCCGGTCGAGATCCTCAAGGAGGTCGAGGACGCCTTCGTCGCCGCGGTCAATTCCGACGCCTTCCAGGAGATCGCCGAGCGCCAGTTCTTCCAGATCGACATCCGCAGCGGCGAGGCGGCCGATCGGCGGACCGCGCAGCGCGAGGCCGTGACGGTCGCGATCTTCAACGAGCATGCCGACCAGATCGGGGCGCCGGTCAAGTCGGCCGAGGAGCTCGGCCTGCCCGCGCCCGAGGAATTCGACGCCTGGTGGCCGCCCGAGGGCTACGAGCCGCGCGTCTGATCGGCCACCGGTGGCAACCGACCCGCAGCCGGCGATCAGCGAGGAGCGTTCGGGTCAGGCCCCGCCCGTTCTCGATCTGATCGCCGCAGCCTTCCTCGTGGCGCTGTCGATCCTGGTGATGATCGGGGCCGCGCGCATGGAGGTTCCGGACGCGCTCGCCACGGCGCCCGGACTGCTGCCGTTCCTGACCGCGGCCAGCCTGGGCGTCATGGCGCTCGCGCTGGGCTGGCAGGCGCTCCGGCGGTGGCCGGGGGCGGCGGCGCCCGAGGGTGCGGCGCCGGATACCGCCGAGTTGCGGCGCACCCTGATCCTGGCCGCGATCATCGGCTGCTACCTCGTCGCGCTCGAGGTCCTGAGCTTCGATTACGCGCTCGCGGTCGCGGGGCAGCGGCTCGTGGTCGGCTCGTTCGAGCTGGTCTCGACGATCGTGCTGACGACCCTGCTCGCGATGTTCTGGGGCCGGCCGCTCCTCGCCTGCCTCGCGGTGGCCGCCGGCTGGATCCTGGCGCTCTCGGCCACCTTCCGCTACGTCTTCAAGCTGCCGCTGCCGGGCTGAGGCGGCGATGATCTGGGACGCCGCGCTGCAGGTGCTGAGCCCGTATCTGCTCCTGGTGACGCTCGGCGGCGTCGCGCTCGGGATCGTGTGGGGCGCCATGCCCGCGCTCTCGACCACCATGGCGATGGCGCTGCTGATCGGCCTGTCCGCCGGCATGGAGCAGGACCCCGCGCTGTGCTTCCTGCTCGGCGTCTACACCGGCAGCGTGTTCGGCGGCGCGATCTCGGCGGTCCTGATCAACATCCCCGGCACGCCCGACGACGTGCCGATCATGCTCGAGGGCCACCCGCTCGCCATGCGCGGCGAGGGCGGCCAGGCGCTCGGCATGGCGATCGCCGCCTCGTTCGTCGGCAACTGGGTCGGCATCGTCCTGCTGATCGGCTTCATCCCCCTGTTCCTCTTCTTTGCGCTCAGCTTCAAGTCCTGGGAGATGTTCCTGCTCGCCGTGATCGGCATCTCGATCTGTGGCTCGATGACCGCGGGCGAGATGCCGCTCAAGGGCTGGATCGCGGGCTGGCTCGGCATGCTGGTGGCGTTCATCGGGCTGGATGCGATCCACGGCGTGCCGCGGTTCACCTTCGGCAGGCTCGAGCTTCTGGACGGCATCAACTACGTCGCGGTGCTGATCGGCCTGTTCGGCCTCGCCGAGATTCTGCGCGTCCTGCCGCAGCGCCAGCCGTACAGCATCCCGGCGGAGGTCGGCCGCGTGGTGCCGCCGTTCCGCAAGCTCGCGCGCCACCTCAAGGCCGCGTTCCGCTCGGGGCTGCTCGGCACGGTGATCGGCGCGATCCCGGGCGCCGGGGCGAACGTCGCCTCGTTCCTCGCCTACGACATCGGGCGCCGACGCGCCGCGCCCGAGGAGCGGGCGAAGTGGGGCAAGGGCAGCTACGAGGCGATCGTGTGCGCGCAGGTCGCCCAGAACGCCAACATCGGCGGCTCGATGCTGCCCACCCTCGCGCTCGGCATCCCCGGCAATGCGCCGGCCGCCGCGTTCATGGCGGCGCTCATGCTCAAGAACGTGGTGGTCGGGCCGACCATCCAGATCGACCACCCCGGGCTGATCTATTTCATCTACACGGCGCTGATCGTCGCCAATTTCCTGATGTACGGCGCCGCGATCCTGTTGATCAAACCCTGCGTCAAGCTGTTCAGCCTGCCGCGCGGTCTGCTCCTGCCGCTGATCATCCCGATCTGCGTCATCGGCGCCTATGCCGTCCGGCTCAGCATGCTCGACGTGTGGATCATGTTCGCGGCCGGGCTCGGCGGCTACCTGCTGCAGGCGTTCCGGTTCCCGCTGGCTCCGGTGGTGCTCGGGGTGATCCTGGCGCCGCTCGCGGACGAGAACCTGCGCCGGGCGCTGTTCATCTTCGCCGACGAGCCGCCGGGCTTCGTGTTCACCCAGTATGCCGGCGACGTCCTGCTCATCGTGGTCGCCGCGATCTTTCTCGAAGGCGTGCTGCGGCTGCGCCGCGCGCCGCATGGAACCTGACCAGGGAGAATGGCATGAGGGCGACCCGCCAGGAGATCGGGCTCGCGATCGTCGGCTGCGGCACCATCGGGCGGATCCGGGCGGCGCTCGCCCGCGACTACCCGGGCATCGGCTGGCTGGGCCTGTGCGACATCAAGGCGGACCTCGGGGAGCGCCTGCAGGCGGACACCGGCGCCGACTTTCTCACCGAGAGCTTCGCCGAGCTGCTGGCGCGCCCCGAGGTCACCGCCGCGATCATCGCGACCGACGAGAACCACCACGCGGCGCCGGCGCTCGCCGCCATCGAGCGCGGCCTCGATCTGTTCATCGAGAAGCCGCTCGCCACCGACGCGCGCCAGTCGCAGCAGATCCTGGACGCGATCGAGGCCGCGGGGATCGACGCCGTGGTCGGCTACACCCAGCGCTTCCGCCGCCGCTTCCTCGCGGTCAAGGAGCGGCTGATCACCGGCCAGATCGGCGAGGTGACCGCGGTGGTCACGCGCGCCTTCATGAACCGCATGGTGCCGCTCGCCACGCTGCGCCGCACCAACGACCGCCGGCACCTGACGCCCATGGTGGTCTCCGGCACCCACAGCCTCGACATGAGCCTGTGGCTGATGGCAGGCAAGACCCCGGTCTCGGTCTACGCCCGCTCGTGCGATGCCGTGCTCGGCCAGCATGGCACCAAGGATGCGACCTTCGGCATCTTCACCATGGACGACGGCACGATCTGGAGCATGAACATCAGCTGGGCGCTGCCCGTGGTGTGGCCGGGCGCGGTCTACGGGCTCGAGATCGGCATCGTCGGCACCAAGGGCGTGATCGACATCGAGGACACCCATCGCGACCTCGTGCTCGCCTCGGAGATCGCGCAGGGCGCCGGCTACAGTCCCGAGGGCTTCGCCCCGGGCGCCGGGCGCCAGGTCGATTTCCTCACCAGCTACCCGCCGGGCGATCTGTACGCCGGCCAGCTCTGGGGCCCGATGCGCGAGGAGACCAACGCCTGGTTCCAGCGCCTGTACACCGGCCAGAGCACGCCGCACGCCTCGGCCGCCGACGGCCACCGCAACCTGCTGCTGACCATGGCCATGGACCTCTCGGCGCGGCGCGGCGCGCCGGTCGACCTGCCGGCCGACCCGGCCGAGCTGATGGCCGAGTGAGCACGTCCGGATCGAGCCGCCTCATACCGATCCCACAAAGTCCTGACCTTCGGGATCGGTATCGCGCGCGGGGTTGGTTGGTCGGCCGCGCGCCCGAAAAGAAGGATGATGCCGGGCGAACCAAGGTTCGAACTTTGTGAGCCCGGTATCACAGCTCGAACCGGACCTCACGGCTCGAAGCGGACCGGCGGGCGCGGCAGTCCCGCGCGGATGCGCCTGGAAAAGTCCGGGTCGCCGTCGGCGGCGTGCGCCTTGTCGTTCACCAGGCTCTGCGCCTTCAGCGCCGCAAAGGGCACGCTGGTGTCCAGGCTGCCGTGGTCGTAGGCGTACTCGGGGAAATGGCCGCTCAGCAGCACCCGCCAGTCGAGGGGCAGCCGGCCGGAGAGCGCCCGCGCCAATGCCCAGACGTCGGTCGTGCAGTTGGTCGTGAGCGTATTGTAGAACGCCGGCTGCTCCTTGAGCTGGTTGATCCTCGCAACGTACTCGAGGAACAGACGACGCGCGTTCTCGGGGTTCGCGCGCGTCCGGTAGACGTAGACGAGCTCCTCCGGCTCGCGGTAGTTGGTGCGCACGCGGATCAGGTCGCGCTCGTCGCCGACCACGTAGATGAGCTCGTACCGCTTGAAGAAGCCGGCGATCGAGGAGTAGGCCTCGCCCTCCTCCTTGCGGGTCTCGATCGAGAATGCGATGTGGTCGCCGGCAAACCCGAAGCTCACCATGATGTGCGCGATCGCATCGCCCGCCCAGTAGACCGCGATCAGGTCCACCGCGTCCAGCCGACGCAGATCGAACGTGCGCTCGTCGTAGCGCGGCGCGAAGTCCTGCTCGGTGCGATAGTCGAAGTTCCGGACGTCGTGCAACGTGACCAGATCGCCCTCGCGCGTGGCGTAAGGCAGCACCGCCACCTCGGTCTGCCAAGCGCGCTCGTTCGAGGGCTGGATCGAGGTCCACCAGACGAGCAAGATGGCGAAGGCCACGCAGAACCCGAGCAGGGTCCGGCGGCGATTGCGCAAGAGCACGAACGCGAGCAGCGTGCCGAGCGCGAACGCCGCGGCCAGGCCGAGCCGCACCGGCTCGCCGCCCAGGTCCGAGTAATAGATGGCCAGCGCACCCCACACCGTCGCGCCGGCCACCGCGAGGCCGAGGCAGGCGATGCCCAGTGCTCTCAGCCAGGCGGTCGCGTGAGCCATGCGCAAAACGTCGCTTGATCACCCAAGGGCAACAGGCTTTGCTGCAAGGGCAAGGGCGTACCCGCGCCGGGCGGGGGAGACAAGCCCGAGGCGAAGGACAATTCGCAGAATGAGAACCAAGCCGTCTCTCGCCGTTCTGGCTGCGGCGTGGCTGCTCGCCGGCTGCGCCAGCTTCGGCGAGGGGATCGCCCGGGGGGTGCTGGCGCCATCGGGCGGGCCTGCCGAAGACACCCGCATGTGCGAGGTGAGCGGCCCGGCGTTCTCCGGCATCCTGCCGCTGCTCGAGCGCCAGGACGGCTACCCGCCGCTCGGCCAGGCCGGCCCCGAGCGGCCGATCCTCAAGGTGATCATGGTGCACGGCGTCGGCACCCACGTGCCCGGCTACAGCGCCCGCCTCAGCGCCAATCTGGCGCAGGCGCTCGGCCTCAGCGTGGTCGCGCCGGAAGCGAAAGGGTTTCCGATCGAGGCCGCCGCCTTCCCCGGCGCGACGCTCGGCGCGCTGACCGTCACGCGCCACACCAACGTCGCCCGCGACCGGGAGATGCTGTTCTTCGAGCTTACCTGGTCGCCGATCAGCCAACCGGCCAAGGATGCGATCGCCTTCGACAGCACCGCGGTCTACGCCCACCGCCGGGCGAGCCTCAACAACGTCTTCAAGCACTTCGTCAACGACGTCGCCCCCGATCCCCTGGTCTATACCGGCACCGGACGCGAGCGGATCCAGGTCACGGTCGGGCAGGCGCTGTGCTGGGCGCTCAGCGCCGACTGGCAGGGCCTGCCGGACGAGCAGCAGATCTGCACCCCTGACAGCCCGGCCTTCGCCTCGCGCCTCGACGACGACGAGTTCGCGTTCATCACCCACAGTCTCGGCAGCCGGATCACCACCGACGGCCTGACGCGCCTGACGCGGGTGATCGAGACGGCCGGGATGGACCGCCCCGAGGTCCGGCGCGTGTCGCAGTCGTTCCAGGAACGTGACGTCAAGGTGTTCATGCTCGCCAACCAGCTGCCGCTGCTCCAGAGCGGCCTGGAGCCGGTGGGCGTCCAAAGCGCGGTGCCGGCTTTCTGCCAGCCGGACGGCGCCGACTTCGCCAATCGTCTGTTCCAGGAGACCGAGCTGATCGCGTTCAGCGACCCGAACGACCTTTTGAGCTACCCGATTCCGGATGCCTTCGTGCGCGACCACGTCGACTCGCGCCTTTGCCCCAAGCAGGTCAACGTCACGATCAACATCGCCCCGGTCCGCTCCGTTCTCGGCCTCGGCGAGTTCGCCAACCCGCTCGCCGCCCACGTCGACTACGACGACGACGAGCGGGTGATCGGCCTGATCACCCGCGGCATCGGCCAGCCCGAAACCGACCCCGTGGTCAAGGAACGCTGCACCTGGCTCGAGGGCGAGGACCTGCGCTGATCCGGGCGCGCCGCGGCGACCGCCTGCCTCGACCACGCGGCACCGTTCAATCCAGGTGGTATCCGAAGGCGCCGCCGTCGTTCGCCGCGCCGGATCTCGGGCTGCCACCGATCGCGATGCTGCCGGTCGGGCGGGCCCCGCCGCCTTGGTGAGCGCTCACGCGCCGTCGTGACGGGTCAAGCCGGCTCATGGAGGATCGGGCGGCCGAGCTCGGCGAGGCGGAACAGGCGGAACGCCCGCTCGCCGTTGTAGTCGAGAATGCGCAGATCGTCGCTCTCGTGCAGGCCCCGGATCACGACGTCGAAATGGCCGCCGTAGCGCTCCCGCGCGAGCGCGAGCGGCAGCTCGTGGGCGATGAACTTGTCGATGCCTTTGGCCGCGAACTTGGCGAGCAGGCCCGGCTCGGTGATCGTAACGTGCGAGGTGAGGATCACCAGCGGTCCGCTCCCGGTGAACAGCATGAAGGCTTTCATGGCGTCACCTTGGGATGGTCGAGCGACTTGCCTGCCGCATCAAAGCGCAATCGGGCCGGATCGAGCAAGAGCCGGGACGCTCGGGGGCTTCTTCGCCCTAACCCATGTTGGACGGCAAGTAGAAAGAAACTTGGACGCCACGCTTTGCACCGTCATTGCGAGGAGCGCAGCGACGAAGCAATCCAAGAACGCCGCGCCTGGATCGCCACAGGCGCTGGCGCCCTCGCGATGACGCTGCGCAGGCGACCGGCAGTTCGCCGCCCCGGTTTCATGCGCCGGGGTCGAAAGCGTCGGTGGCAACCAGAAAGAAACTTGGACGCCACGCCCGGCACCGTCATTGCGAGGAGCGCAGCGACGAAGCAATCCAAGAACGCCGCGCCTGGATCGCCACGGGTGCGCCCTCGCGATGACGCTGAAAGCGACCTGCGGTTCGCCGCCCCGGTTTCATGCGCTAGGGTCGAAAGCGTCGGTGGCAACTAACCCGGTTCATCCTGGAAGATCGGCGCGAAAGCCGTGCCCTGCGCGTGGACATACGCCCGGCGCCGGCCGCGAAAATGCCCCGGCACCACCAGCCGGCCACTCGCGGCAGCTTCTTCGAGCAGGAGGCGCCGGGTCTCGGCGGCGCGGCGTGGGTCGATGCAGGACGAGGTCGAGATGCCCGGCTGGACGATCTGCGCCGGGCTGTGCACCGCGTCGCCACAGAAGATGGCGCGGCCGTCCGGCCGATCGATCCGCAGCCCCATCTGGCCCATGGTGTGGCCGGGCAAAAAAGTGAGAAGGAGCCCCCGGGCCAGCTCGTGGCCGTCGTCGACCAGGTCGACCAGGCCCGCCTCGACCAGCGGCAGGACGCTGTCCTCCAGACCTTGGACATGCATCGCCGGCGCGGTGCCCGCGTCGCGCCGCGCCAGCCAGTCGGCGAGCTCGATGCGGCCGACCAGATAGCGGGCGTTGGGAAAGGTCGGCACCCACCTGCCGTCGGCGCGCCGCGTGTTCCAGCCGACATGGTCGATGTGCAGATGGGTGCAGAACACGGTATCGACCGCCGCCGGATCGAGGCCGGCGCGCCGCAGCCGCTCGAGGAAGCCCGTGCCCGAGCGCTGGTTCCAGGCCGGGATCTCCGGCCGGTCCTTGTGCTCGCCGACGCAGGTGTCGACCAGGAGGGTCCGCCCGGCCAGGCGCAGCACGAAGGTCTGGATCGCGCATTTCAGGACGTTGCGGGCGATGTCGATGAAGTCCGGCTCGAGCAGGCCACGCTGCTCGCCCAGCGCCGCCAGGTCGAGCCCGGGCAGGAACTCGCGCAACGGCAGGTCGAAATCGTCGTCGTCGACGATCACGTCAACGACGACCTCACCGACGACAAAGCGCATGCTGACGTCCGCCTCCCACCTGATCCGACGGCTTCCAGCGCCGCCGGCATCGTCACGCGCCCCGCGTGACCGTCACCAGCCGCGTTGTCGTCGAGAATGCGCAGATCGTCGCTCTTGTCGAGGTCCCGGATCACCACGTCGAAATGCCCGCCGTAGCGCTCGCGCGCCAGCAGGATCGTGGGCGATGAACCTGTCGATGCCTTTGGCGGCGAACTTGTCGAGCAGGCCCGGCGCGGTGATCGCGGCGTGCAAGGTGAGGGTCACGAGCGGCCCACTCCCGGCGAACAGCATGAAGACTTCCATGGCGTCACCCACGGATGCGCGATGTGCCAGGCGCCATCAAAGCGCAAAGGCGGCCGGGCGAACAAGGTTGGCATGCGAGCCTCATCATCTTCGGGCACCGCGAGCGCGGCATTCGGAGAACTGGGCGGCAGCGTCAGCAGGCCGCAGCTCAAGCCTGGCGGGCGGTGCTGGGCGGTTGCCGAGCGCCCGTAGTCCTAGAGTTTCCTCCGGCTTTCGGCCGGTGCTTACCCCCTTCAGAGTCTTGACAGGGCAATTTAGCGCAGCCAGCTCGAAGAGCGAGGTGGGAAGCGCGCTGGTCCCGAGCGAGGCCGGCCTCGATGCCTACCCGCCGGAAGCGCGCGGCTGTTCGGCGCAACTGGCTCGCGGCCGGTCCGGACGAGCTGGCGCATCGGGGATACTTGCTGGTGGTGAGGAGTGTGGCAATTGCGGCGCGCAAGCCCCTTCGTATAACATCCAGGGCGGCCGGCGCAGTGAGGAGCGCTCCTCAGGGGTCGCGCTCCGGTTTGCCATCGTCATCCCCATGGAGGAACGACGTTGAAGAATGACCAGCATGTGGTGCCGAACCCAAAGGGCGGCTGGAGCGTGCTCCGGTCCGGCGCTGCTCGTGCCACGCGCGTCTTCGACACCCAAAAGGACGCCGTCAGCTTCGCGAAGAGGCAGGCCAGGAAAGAAAGCGCTGAGCTGTACGTACACCGCCGCGATGGCACCATCCAGGAGAGAGACAGCTACGGGCGAGACCCTCCCCGCCGAAGCGGTAACGCCCGCGGATGGACTTCGACAGGAATGTCTTTGTAAACTGCCCGTTTGATGATGCTTATCTCCCGCTTTTGCGGCCCATCCTGTTCGTCACCCTCTATCTTGGGCTGACTCCGCGAATCGCGCTCGAAAGCCTCGATTCCGGAAGGCCGCGGATCGAGAAGATCATCTCTTTGATCGAGCAATCGAAGTACGCCATTCACGACCTTTCGAGGATGCAGGCCGAGAGAGTCGGCGAATACTATCGCCTGAACATGCCGTTCGAGCTTGGGCTCGATGTCGGGTGCCGGCTGTTCAAGGTCGGCAGGTCTTCAGAAAAGAAATGCCTGATTCTCGAGGCAGAGAGGTATCGATATCAGGCCGCCCTGTCGGACATGTCCAATTCCGACATCGCGGCGCACGGCAACGACCCTGTCGAGGCTGCGCGTGCGGTGCGAAACTGGTTGAGCAACGCAGCCCGCCTACGGGCACCGGGTCCGACCTTGATCTGGAACCGCTTCAACGAGTTCATGGCGGACAACTATGACCAGCTCAAGGCGGACGGACATTCCGACCGCGACATCGAACGACTGCCTGTTGCGGAGTTGATCGGCCGCATGCAATCGTGGGTCGGGACCAACCAGCCCTCGTAAATGCCCGTCGCGGGATCCGGAGTTCGCAGGGCTGGTATCAGCTTGGATGGTCGGCTCGCCTGCGCGATCGAAGCGCCACCGCGCCCGGGCGGACAAGGGCCGCGAGCGAGACCTTCGGAGATCGGGGCAGCGCCAAAGAACTCCGCGCCCTGCACAGGATGGTGGGCGGTGCTGGGATTGAACCAGCGACCCCGCGCGTGTGAAGCGCGTGCTCTCCCGCTGAGCTAACCGCCCGTGTGCGTCTGTCCCGCTATTAGGAGTGGGCCTCGGCCGGTGTCAAGCGGCCACATCCGCAAGGCTGGCGAGCGCCGCCGGCAGCTCGGCGAAGCGGTCGATCACCCGATCCGCCCCGAGGGCGCGCGCCGGCACCGGCGTGTAGCCGAAGCTGACCAGGATGCAGGGCACGCCAAGCGCGCGCGCCGCCAGCAGGTCGTGGCCGCTGTCGCCGACCATCACCGCGCGCGCCGGGGCGGCGCCGAGGCGCTCGAGCACGGCAGAGAGATGCCCGGGGTCGGGCTTCTTCGCCGGCACCGCGTCGCCGCCCACGATCGCCTGAAAGAACCGGTCGAGCCCGAGCGCCGCGAGCAGGCGGTCGGTCGGCGCCTGGGGCTTGTTGGTGCAGACCCCCAGCCGCAGTCCTTGCGCCTGGAAGCGCTCCAGCATCTGGACCACGCCCTCGTGCACGGTGCTGAAGCGCGCCGGGTCCGCCGTGTAGCGCTCGAGGAAGCGGGCATAGAGGCGGTCCAGGTCGACGCCCGGCGGGATGCCGCCCGACGCCTCGAGCCCGCGCCGCAGCAGGGTCCGGGCGCCGTCGCCGACCAGCAGCCGCACGTCCGCGAGTGCCAGTCCGGGACGCCCCAACTCGCCCAGCACGGCATTGCCATGGGCCTGCAGATCGGCTGCCGTGTCGGCCAGCGTGCCGTCGAGGTCGAACACGACGGCAGCAAGAGGCGCCGGCAATGGCTTCACTCCGCTTGGCTCGACTCTGCTTGGCTCGACGGGTGCGCTCCGTTAAATACCGCTCAATCCTCTGACCGCAAAGTCGGGCTTTTCCGCTTTGGTGCGCACGTCATGAGCCTTCCTCTCACCGTGGTGATCCTCGCGGCGGGCAAGGGGACGCGGATGCAGTCGCCGCGGCCGAAGGTCCTGCACCCGCTGGCCGGGCGCTCGATGATCCACCACGTCCTCGCCCTCGCCGCGGCGCTGGCGCCGGCGCGCGTGGTGGTCGTGCTCGCGCCCGACATGGCCGAGGTCGCCGCCGAGGTCGAGGGCGGGCCGCAGCCGGCGGCGATCGCGATCCAGGACCCGCAGCTCGGCACCGGCCACGCCCTCATGGTCGCGCGCGACCATCTGCCGGAGGCCGGCGACGTCCTGGTGCTCTACGGCGACACGCCGCTGCTCACGCCGGCGACGCTCCGTGGCCTGCTCGAGGCGCGCCGCGCCGTGGACGCCGCGGTCGCGGTGCTCGGCATGCGCCCGCCCGACCCCACGGGCTACGGCCGCCTGGCCTTTGCCGATCGCGCGCTCGAGGCGATCGTCGAGGAGCGCCACGCCGACGAGGCGCTCAAGCGGGACGGGCTGTGCAACGCCGGGATCATGGCGCTCGATGCCGCCCGCGCCGGGACCCTGCTCGATGCTCTGGAGCTCCGGGCCGCCAAGAACGAGTACTATCTGACCGACGTGGTCGAGCAGGCGCGCGCGCGCGGCTGGCCCTGCACCGCGCTCGAGCTGCCGTGGCTCGAGGCGCTCGGGATCAATTCGCAGGCGCAGCTCGCGGACGCCGAGGCGGTGCTCCAGGGCCGGCTGCGTCAGGCGGCGATGGCGGGCGGGGCCACGCTGATCGGGCCGGAAACCGTCTTCCTCGCCGCCGATACCGAGCTCGGCGCGGGCGCGGAGGTCGGCCCCTACGTCGTGTTCGGGCCGGGCGTGCGGGTGGCAGAGGGCGCCCGCATCCTGCCGTTCTGTCACCTTGAAGGGGTCACCATCGGCCAGGGCGCCCAGATCGGGCCGTTCGCCCGGTTCCGTCCCAAGAGCGAGATCGGCGCCGGCGCCAAGGTCGGCAATTTCGTCGAGGTCAAGAACGCGGTGCTCGAGCCCGGCGCCAAGGCCAATCATCTGTCGTACCTCGGCGATGCCCGCGTCGGCGCCAGAGCCAACGTCGGCGCCGGCACCATCACCTGCAACTACGACGGCTTCGCCAAGCACTGGACCGAGATCGGCGCCGGCGCCTTCATCGGCTCCAACACCGCGCTGATCGCGCCGGTGACCATCGGCGCGGGCGCGGTGATCGGCGCCGGCAGCACGATCGATCGCGACGTGCCGCAGGGCAGCCTGAGCATCGCCCGCGCCCCGCAGACCGACCGCCCGGGCGGCGCCGCGCGGCTGCGCGCGCGCCGTGCGCCCAAGACGTAGCCCCTTTTCGGAGACCGGTCCCGATGTGTGGCATCGTTGGCATCCTCGGCCGGCAGCCGGCCGCCGCTCTCCTGCTCGATGCGCTCAAGCGCCTGGAGTACCGGGGCTACGACAGCGCCGGCATGGCGACGCTGGTCGACGGCCAGATCGAGCGGCGGCGCGCCGAGGGCAAGCTCGTCAATCTCGAGCGCGTGCTCGAGCAGGAGCCGCTCGCCGGCGTGGTCGGGATCGGCCACACCCGCTGGGCGACCCATGGCGCCCCGACCCGCGACAACGCCCACCCGCACCAGGCGGGCGGCGTCGCCGTGGTGCACAACGGCATCATCGAGAACTTCCAGACCCTGCGCGCCGAGCTGATCCAGCGAGGCCATCGCTTCGAGACCGACACCGATACCGAGGTCGTGCCGCAGCTGGTGAGCCACTACCTGGCCGAGGGCCTGGGCCCGGTGGCCGCGGCCGCGGCCGCGCTGAAGCGGCTGGACGGCGCGTTCGCGCTCGCCCTCCTGTTCGCCGGCCACGACGACCTGCTGATCGGGGCGCGGCGCGGCAGCCCGCTCGCCATCGGCTACGGCGACGGCGAGATGTACCTCGGCTCCGATGCTCTGGCGCTCGCGCCGCTGACCAATCGCATCCAGTATCTGGAAGAAGGCGACTGGGCGGTCCTGAACCTGCGGGGCGCGTCGGTGTACGACGCCGAGGGCCAGTCGGTGGTGCGCGAGATCGTGCAGACCGCGCTGTCCGGGGCGCTGATCGGCAAGGGCAACCACCGCCACTTCATGCACAAGGAGATCCACGAGCAGCCGGC
This sequence comes from Geminicoccaceae bacterium, assembly GCA_050729115.1. Taxonomy (GTDB): domain Bacteria; phylum Pseudomonadota; class Alphaproteobacteria; order Geminicoccales; family Geminicoccaceae; genus JBKPNX01. Next base: position 22,133 of record JBOHKK010000025.1, read on the forward strand.
GGTGATCGGCGACACGCTGCGCACCTTCGCGAGCCCGATCGATCATCGGATCAGCCTGCCCGATCTGCCCCTCGACCTGGCCACCGTGCCCCGGCTCGCGCTGGTCGCGTGCGGCACCGCGTACTACGCCTGCATGGTCGGCAAGTACTGGTTCGAGCGGCTGGCCGGCCTGCCGGTCGACCTCGACATCGGCTCCGAGTTTCGCTATCGCGAGCCGCCGCTCGCCCCGGGGAGCGCCGCGCTGTTCGTCTCCCAGTCGGGCGAGACCGCGGACACCCTTGCGGCGATGCGCCACGTCAAGGGCCTGGGGCTCGCGACGATCGGCCTGATCAACGTGCCCGAGAGCACGCTCGCGCGCGAGGTCGACTGCCACCTGCGCACGCTCGCCGGTCCCGAGATCGGCGTGGCCTCGACCAAGGCGTTCACCACCCAGCTGGCGACGCTCGCCTGCCTGGCGATCGGCGCCGCCCAGGCGCGCGGCCGGCTCGGCGCCGAGCGCGAGCGCGCGCTCACCCAGGCGCTCGACGAGGTGCCGGCGCGGGCCGCCGAGGTCCTGCTGCAGGACGAGCGCTACGAGCGGATCGCCCACGAGCTGGTGCCGGCGCGCGACGTCCTGTACATCGGCCGCGGCACCGGTTTCGCGATCGCCCTCGAGGGTGCCTTGAAGCTGAAGGAGATCAGCTACATCCACGCCGAGGGCTACGCCGCCGGCGAGCTCAAGCACGGCCCGATCGCGTTGATCGACGAGGAGGTGCCGGTGATCGTCGTGGCGCCGAGAGACGAGCTGTTCGACAAGACCGCGAGCAACCTGCAGGAGGTCGTGGCGCGCGGCGGCAAGGTGATCCTCTTGAGCGACGAGCGCGGCTGCGCAGAGCTCGCCGACTACGTCCATACCGCGGTCGCCCTGCCGGCGGTCGACCCCTTCGTCGCGCCGCTGCTCTATGCGATCCCGGTTCAGCTGCTCGCCTACCACACCGCGGTGCTCAAAGGCACCGACGTCGACCAGCCGCGCAATCTCGCGAAGTCGGTGACCGTGGAATAACTCTCGCGACGGCTCAGGTCCGCGCCAAAATGCGGCGACCGAGCAGGCCGCCCAGCGCGACGATCAGGCCCGTCGCCCCGAGCGTCCACACCAATACCAATACGGTGGCGTCGAGGTCGTGCAGCAGCGACATCGCCGTGGCGGCAATGCCGCCGATCGCGAGGCCGCCGCTCATGGCGGCGGGCGTCGGATCGAGCCAGGCGCTTCGGCGCAGCATCGCGGCGAGTACCGCCGCCGGCGGCAAGCTGACGAGCACGAGCGTCGCGAAGCACTCGAGCGTGCTGCCGAGCCGGACGCCATCGGGCTCGAGGTCGACCCAGTCGGTCAGGCAGCCGTAGCCGATCGTCGATATCCAGAGCATCAGGGCCGGCGCCGGCAGGAGCAGCCACAGGCGCGAGCGATCCGGCAGGCTGAGCTCGAACGCGGCCACCGCCGCAAGCGCCCCGGTCAGCAGCGAGCCCGCAAGCGCGGCTGCGAAGCCCGGCTCCTCTAGAAGCAGAGCCAGGCCGGGCCGGATGCCGCGGACCGCCGCCAGGAGCACCACGACGACACCGGCAGACAGCAGCCAGAGCACGGCACGCAAGGGCGGGGGGCGCAGTCGCCGCACAGGCGTTGCGCTGGCGCAGATCTCATCGATCAGATCCGGCGTCGTGACCATGCGCTACATCCGATTCCCGAACATTGCCCGCAACGTCTTCAGGCCGCGATGGCTCGCGACCTTGAGCGCGGCGACCGACATGCCGCTCTCCGACGCCGCCTCCTTCAACGACAACCCGTGCAGCTTGAGCAGCAGGACGGCCTGCCGTTGCCCCGGGGGCAGCCTGCCGATCGCTTCGCGCAGGCCGCGTCGGCCGGAGAGCAGTCCAAAGAGGTTCGGTTCGGTGGCAGCGATGGTTTCATGTTCCGGCCCGAGCGCGCTCTCGGCCGCCGCCTGCCTGCCCCGGCGCCGCAACCGGTCGACGATGCGCCGCCTCGCGATCGCCACGAGCCAAGGCCCGAACGGCCGGCCCGGATCGTAGGTGTGGCGAACGGCATGGACGGTCAGGAGGATGTCCTGCACGGCGTCCTCGACCTCGCCGGACAGGGCGCGGTGCCGTGCCGCCAGGGATCGCAGATAGGGCGTGATGTCCTCGAGCAGGCGTCGGTAAGCGACTTGGTCGCCGTCCTGCGCGCGCGCCATCAGGGCCGACCATGCCGCCGCGTCGTCCGGCCGGGTCCTGCCTGGCGCCGCCTCGCTCCTCTCCGTCATCCCTCCGAGCTTCATTGTCTTGCCGCTGGCCGTCCCGGTCCCGCGGTCGGCGGACCCATCGCGGCGCGAGCGGCCGAAAAACTCGTCCCTCGCGCGTAACCTTGGGCCGAATCGCCACGAACCTGATTTAGTCGATGCCCCCGCTCCGGGCGAATCAACAGGAGGTGAGAATCGGCGCGATGAAGGACCGATCTTCCTTCGGGGCGTGAGGCCCTTGCCAGCATCGTCGGTCGGACCTGCCAGGATGTCACATCGGAACAATGCATTCTTTTGCTTGGCCAGATCACTCTCAGCTGTAAAGGAGAGTTATTCGATAGGCTCAAATAGACCGTAGAATATCTCCGCTAGTCGTTAGCCCAAAACCCAAGGAGGCGGTCAGTCATGCTCCCGCTCAAGAGGAAGTTGTTGTCCAGCACTTTGCTGCCACTCATGGTCGGCATGGGAGTCGCGCTGGCGGCCGGCAGCTCGTTCGACCTCTCGGCGCAGGCCGAGAACCCGCGTGCTGCGAACCCGTGTGCCGCGAAGAAGCCGGCTGCCGGCAAGGCAGCAGCCAATCCTTGCGCCGCGGCCAATCCGTGCAATCCCTGCGCCGCGACGGGCGCTTCGAGCGATCGGACCTACACCATCCGCGAGGGCGACAGCCTGGCCAGCGTGGCGCAGCGGACGTACGGCGATGCCGACCTTTATCGGATGCTGGCCGACTACAACGGCATCGCCGATCCCGACCTGATCCTCGTCGGTCAGGTGATCAGGGTTCCGGCCAACCCGTGTGCCGCGCAGAAGGTGGCGGCGGCCGCGAACCCTTGCAGCCCGTGCAATCCTTGCGCTGCTACCAACCCCTGCGCGGCGGCGAGCCCTTGTAATCCGTGCAACCCCTGCGCCGCGCAGGGCACGGCCGATGCGAGCGACTGCATGGTGCCCCGGCTTCAGACCGCCGCGGCACAGAATCCCTGCGCCGCGACCAAGCCCGCCGGCCCCTGCAATCCCTGCAACCCTTGTGCGGCTGCAAACCCTTGCAATCCGTGCGCGACTAAGAACCCTTGCAATCCCTACGCGGCCACCGCGAATCCGTGCAACCCTTGCAATCCATGCGCGCCCGCGGAGGCCGTCGAGCTGACGGCGGCCGAAGCGAGCGCCGCCTATGAGTGCATCAAGGGCGTGATGAAGGCCGCCTATACCGGCGGCATGAAGCAGGCCGCCGCCGGTAGTCCGTGCAACCCCTGCGCCGCGCAGAATCCCTGCAACCCCTGCGCCGCGACCAAGGCGGCCAACCCCTGCAACCCGTGCGCCGTCAAGAAGCCCTCGAACCCGTGCGCGGCGAACCCCTGCAACCCGTGCGCGGCGAACCCCTGCAACCCCTGCGCTGCGCAGAACCCTTGCAAGCCGGAGGCCGCGAACACTCCGTGCCATCCGGAAATCGTTCAGGCGGCGGCCGTTACCGGCATGGCGGCGACGATCGCCCAGGAATACCAGGGCTGGGAGCGGTTCAATACGGCGCCTTACGTCTCGGCGACGCACGGCAGCCGCTACGTCAACAACTATCCCGGCCCCGAGGCTGCGCAGGCCTACGGCCGGTTCGAAGAGATCGGCGCCATGCCGGTCGGCGGGCGGATCGCCAAGGACAGCTTCACCGTCGCGCCGGACGGCCGCGTCGGGGTCGGGCCCTTGTTCATCATGGAGAAGATGGCCGACGGCTTCAACACCGCGAGCCGCGACTGGCGCTATGCCATGATCATGCCGGACGGCAGCCTGTTTGGGGTGACCAACGGCCAGGGTAGCCAGAACGTGCAGTTCTGCGCCGACTGTCATGGGATCGTGGCGGACGATCAGGACAGCCTGTACTTCATCCGGGAAGAGTATCGCGTGGGCTCCAGGTAACCCCCTCGACGATTGCCCGGTCCCCGCCGGGGACCGGGCTTTTTCCTTCCCACGACTTGGACGCTGGTGCCCCGAAGAGGGTCCGATGTATCCCTTGCGTTCCGGAGACGGCAATGCTCGAGCTGAGACTTCCTTCTGCCTCGCTCACGGCGAGCCTATGTCTGATGGCGGCGGCTTCGCTGACCGCCACGGGTCCGGCATTGGCCACCGCGCACGAGATCAGGATGCTCAACAAAGGCGCGGCCGGCATCATGGTGTTCGAGCCGGCGTTTCTCGAAATTGCGCCCGGCGACACCGTCCACTTCCGTGCCGTCAACAAAGGCCACAACGCCGCCTCGATCGACGGCATGATCCCCGACGGTGCCGCCCCCTGGAAGGGCGGGCTCAGCAAGGACGTGGACGTCACCTTTGCGGTCGAGGGCGTCTACGGAGTCCGCTGCGTGCCCCACTACGCCATGGGCATGGTCGCTCTGATCGCAGTCGGAAATCCTTCTTCCGACCTCGAAGCGGCAAGCCAAATCAAGCACCCCGGCAAGGCCAAGTCACGTATGGCTGAACTGCTGGCCAGGCTCGAATGAAAGAGCCTGCCAGAAGTTGGCGCGCGAGCCGCGCGGTGTGCGCTTTCCGGCAGTGAGAATCAGTCGTTGGTCTCGAGCTGAAGAAAACGAAGCCTGAACTTTTCCGGTACAAAGAACAGATGATCCGCCGAATCGCCTGCCGTGGCGTGACAGGTCACGCAGAACTCGACGCGTTCGCTACCCTCGCCAGTGGTCGTGCCGAACAGGCTGCCGTCGGGCATGATCATGGTATCGCGCCAGTCGCGGGTTTCGGCCGAGAAGCCGGATGGCATCTTCTCCATGAGGAACAGGGGGCCCGTGAACACGTCGCCCCGGCGGGTGACGGTGAAGGAATCCTTGGCCAGCACGGCGCCCGCCGGCATCGGGCCGGCACCCTGGCCGTAGGTGCTGGCGCCGGCATTGGCATAGTTGCTGATGTACCGGTCGCCATGGTTGGCGGACAGGTAGGGGACCCGGTTGTGGCGACGCCAGGTGTAGTACCGGTCTGCGACAGGGTCTTGCGACAGCCGGTAGGCCGCCACCATGTCGTCGCGAATCCGATCATAGATGCTCAACGCATCGGCATCGGAAAGCCGCGCCGGATTGGGAACCCGGAAATGGCGGGTCGGATGGGCGAAGTCCACCGCCTCCTCGCGGTCCTGCGCCATCGTGTTGATCACCACCGGCAGGCCGACGCAGGCAAGAACCGCCAGCGCTACGGCGAACCAGCTTCGAAGGAAACGTGTGGTTCTGAGCATTGCGGGTACTTCTGGCAGCGCCACCGGGCGAGGCCGCAGCGATCAGCAAGGCGGAAGAGTGAGTCCTGGGCGCCATACCGCCCTTCTCAACGATAGACATTCGGCGTCTGGCTTGGACCAGCGACTACAACTCGCTTCACGTTCGATTGAAAGGTTCGAGTGCCTGCGCCGCGACGGTCCTGGCGCAACGTTTGGCGCAGATCACGCATGATCCGTCGGCTCACCGGCATTCACGAGCCTGTCAATTGCCCATGGTCCGGCAGCCGCGCTACCTTGCCGTGCCGAAGGTTCGGGAATTGGTCATGCCGTTGCCTGGAGCTGCGGGGAAAGCTGGCGGGCCAGGCTGGCTCGAGCACCTGCCGCGGGACACCCTGGAGGCGATGCTGGAGGCCGGGCGCGAGGTCCTGGAATGGCGGAGCATCCTGACGAAGACCGCAGACAACGTGGTCGGCGAGGTTCTTAAGCACGAGGGGCCGTTCTATGTCCTGGACCATTATCCCAAGGGCGACGTGTTCGACCCCGAGAGCCATGCCCAGTGGTATTACCACGCCCACGACAAGAAGGATCGTCCCGGCGAGCACGGGCACTTCCACACCTTCATGCGGGGCGGCGGCATGCCCGAGGGCGTCGAGCCGGCGGCGTTACCCGACCTCGAGGCCAAGGTCGAGAAGCGCGATCTGGTGTGCCACCTGATCGCCATCTCCATGGACCGATCCGGCTGGCCGATCGGCCTGTTCACCACCAACCGCTGGGTCACCGGCGAGACTTGGTACGCGGCGCACGACGTCGCGGCCATGCTGGACCGCTTCGACGTCAGAATGAGCAAGCCGTCCTGGCCGGTGAACCGCTGGCTCACGGGCATGTTGATTCTGTTCCGGCCGCAGGTCGAGGATCTCCTGCAGCAGCGCGACGCGTGCGTGCGCGCCTGGCAGCGCGAGCACGCCGGAGTCGACAACGTCTACGAGGACCGGCGGCTCGAGGTGACCTCGCAGATGCCGATCAGCGTCGAGGCGCAGGTGCACTCGCTGGCGGCCAGGCTCGAGGGCTCGTAACGACCCCGGCGGCGCTGATCCGGCTCGCCGAGCGCTGGCTGGCCCCTTTGCTGTTCCTGGCCATCCGGCTATGGATGGCCGAGATCTTCTTCCGCTCGGGACTCCTCAAGATCCGCAACGCGAGCGGCGCGATCTATCTGTTCACCGAGGTCCATCCGGTGCCGTTCCTGGCGCCCTGGCTCGCCGCCTGGCTGGTGACCGCGATCGAGCTGGTCTGCCCCGTGCTGCTTGTGCTCGGCCTCGCGGCGCGCCTCGCCGCCCTGCCGATGCTCGCCATGGCGCTGGTGATCCAGTTCGTGGTCGGATCCGCCGATCCGGCGTTCCATCTGAGGGAGCACTACTACTGGATGTTCCTGCTCGCCCTGATCGTCACCAAGGGGCCCGAGCGTTTCTCCCTGGACCACCTGCTGGCGCGGCGCCCGGCGCACCTGGAGCGGCTCCAGCCGGACTGAACGATCGCAAGTTGCTCGTCCTGCGCTCTACAGTTCGGTGAGACACCGCCTTGTGCTTATTGAAGCAGTGCAAGGAGGTGGGGATGACGGACACGACGGCACGGGGCGCTGGCC
>JBOHKK010000026.1:0-29084 GCA_050729115.1 Geminicoccaceae bacterium
GGCGGGCTCCGAGTCTCCTCGCCCTCGCCGGCGATCACCGTGACCACGACCTCGCCGGGCTCCGCCGGCCGGACGTCGACCGGCATGGTCTTGCGCGCGACCCCGACCCGGGCGTCGCGCTCGGCCGCATCGAACATGGCGTGCACGTCGGTCTGCGCCGCCGGCTCCGGGCCCCATGCCGTGATCAGGGCGACGACCGCCGCCAAGGTCGGACCGAGTCCGCGCATCGCACCTCTCCCTTATCGCGGGCCGAGCATACGTCCGGCCGCAGGCCCGGTCCAGGCCGCTGCTACCGCGGTGGATTTCCCAGAGGCCCGCTCCGGGGGCGCGCCGCTCAGACGAGAATCTCTTCCCAGAACGACTTCTTGCGCTTGTAGGGCTTGTGCCGGTAGTCGCCGTGGCCATAGGAGGGCGCCTGGCGCAGCCAGCGCTCGCGCTCGTACTCGGCCTCGACCGCGCGCGCCGAATGCAGCAGCTTTCTCGAGCTCGCCGCGGTCCAGCCACACGCCCCGGCACTTGGGGCAGACAGTCGATCTGCACCTCGTTGCGCCGGACCTCCTGCATCCCCTCGCTGCAGTTCGGTCACATCAACAGCGGCATGGGCAAAAGCTCCCGTTCTTGCAGATCAGATCTGAGGCGACCGCCGCAACGCCGGCCGCCAAGCTGCTTCAACCGGGCACTGCCGACCCGACCCGCAACCTCGAAGATCTAGTTGAGGTCGACCTCCGCCGACGACTCGGACCCCGCCATCGGTGCCCTGGATCGCCGAGGGCTTGCGGATCACCGCCGCCCACGAAGATCCACGGTCCCGATGGCACCTTCTACGGCCTGAAGCTGGTACTGTTCATCATCTATGCCCAAAACCCTGGAGCCCCGGGGCCTTCACGGGGGTATAGGCGGCACCTCAATGCCACTGAACCGCAGGACCGGTTCGGCTGGTTGCCCGCAAGGCCGACCCCTTGGCGAGCCGCCGAGCAATCAGGCCGCGCGATTTTCCAAGCGCTCCTGCAACTTCAAGCAGTGCTGATTGCCAGGATCCATCTCCAAACCCTCCGCAATGTGCTCACGCGCTCTAGCTGCGTTTCCCAAATGAAGGCAAAGCCACGCGAGCCTAGAGCGGTCAGTTGCATTGGCCTCATGGATGCGAAATTCCATCACACTCGCGATCTCATGGGCTAGTATCTTCTTCTCATCTTTCTCTAAGAGGTCGCGCCCTGTGGCCAGGATGGCGTTGAAACGATTTGCAGAAGCGCTCACCACGTGAAATTCCACGTCAGCCCTCTTACATAGCTCAACCAACGCGTGAACCTCACCGACAACGTCCTCTGATCGTCGACAATATTCTGCCAGCATTCTCCACGGCCGGGCGCTTGCGATGTCTCCGGATTGCTCCAGATATTGGCGAACCGCTGCCTTTGCTTTGCTTAAGTCTGATCCCTGTTCAATTTCGGTATAGAGTTCGGCTATGTCTAACCACGCGGAATTGTGACGTCTTGCCAAAACCTCCAGCATCCCAACGTAATCTGACAAATTCTGTGGATCCTTATCGATCTGAGCAGCTATATACGCAGTGAATCGGCGCACGTGTGGCTCAATGCCCTTGGCAATCGAGGTCCTTTGGGTCGCTCCAAACTGTTGCAAAAGTTTGGTATCAACTTCAACCCCCGCTCTATAGGGACTTGCCAGGAGCTTTCCTCTCGCAAACAATGCTGCGGCCAGAGGAACGTGCAGAAACTCCTGGTTATCCGTTTCCGAGATGAACACATTAATAAGGGAACTTCTTTCTAGCGCCTGCACCGCCTCATCGACGTCCACAAAATCATGCCGCAAGCGTAGCATCACGGCTTGCAACGCGATAAGAGGAACCGCCGAATTCCAACTGGCTAGCGTAAGAAAGACACGTTGTGCTGCCGGCGCTAGGTTATTGTATGTGCGTTCAAACAATGCAATCAAAATATCCTCCTTGGTCGCCATAATACGCTGCACTGGGACTGCTTTGCGCGCGATCGCAACCTCGCCGAGCAAAACCTTGATCACATAGGGATGCCCATCCGCCTCGTCAAACAGCCGCTGCCGATACTTCCGGGAGATCAACTCCCGGATCCCAAGCCTTGCCGCAGTGGCATCGACTAGCAAGTTGCACTGCTCCTCCGTCATACCGCGGACCTCGATAGGATAGTCACCCCGGAAATCGCGGTAGCGCGTGGTGATGAGCGCCTTGTTGGGTGGTCGAACGTGGGTGTCAATCCACGCGTATATCTCAACTGGATTGGTAACGGTTTCAAAGTTATCAAACGCGAAGAGGACCCGTCCGAATTCGCTTCCGGATAACTCCCGCGCAAAGAATTGCAAGGAGTTTTCGGTAGCGCTAGAGGACGACACCAGCGACAGATACTCCCGTGCGACGTCGTTAACATCGACAGTACGTGGACGAACCTGTTTCGGCCCACGCGGGGTGAGTTCGATGTCGCGAGCGCTGAACCATACTATTAGATCGTAGCGATCCCATGACGCAAGGTCGTGTAGAGCTTTGAGAGCGAGGCTCGTCTTTCCAATGCCGCCCCGACCAATGAGGGTGACGATTTCATGACGTTCGTCCAGAAGCAACGAGCGGAGTTCTGCCTCAAGCTCATCCCTTCGGATAAAATCCGAAGGCGTACGAGGAATGTTGGTTAGGCAAGTTCCCTAGGGCTTCGAGTGCATTCCCGCCCTCCGTCTCGCTCGGCGGCAGCGTGCCTGGAGGTGTAAGGTAGGGAGACGAATCGCGGTAAATCGTGCCTCCGGTTATGTAGGAAAGATATTCGTGCCGTCGTTCAGTAAAATTCCCGTTCGCAAGGAAGAAGTCAACGAAGTCAACGTCGGAGTGCACTAGTTCTACATGACAGGGCTGGTCAAAATAAATGTAAACCCCGTCAGGCATAGTCTCTGTCGTACAGCGTTTCAGGTATTCGAAGCTTTGTGCGGTATCGCTCAACCTCGTCACTCGATATTTGCCAGATAAATTTCTGTGCAAGTAAACCCATTCTCGCTGGAATAGAGAAAAATTAGCAGATAGGACCCGCAGCCCGGCGCTAAGTGGCTGGCAGAGATTTCGCAGCAACTGGTGGTTTGGCGCACCATGACCGCGTGTCTTGTTGCGCAGATGCGTAAAGAGATGAAGACTTCGGGTTATCGACACCCTGGGCGGCAGCGGCTCCAGATCTGAGGTGATATAGCTACAGCACTCATGCAAATACTTTGTTGCCTCGTACTGCCATGTGTTCGGGCCGCATTTCTGGGTTAGCTGCCGCTGTTCTTGACGAGCCGTCTCGTTCAAAAACTGGGCTGACGGCCCGGTGAGAATCTTATCTAGAAAGCTAGCCCAGTCGCCGATTCCATCTGCGCGTACGAGCGTATGAGCATGACCATATCGGTGTCTATCCTTGTCGTCTCTGATTGCTGCGAGCATCCCAGCGGTGATGAGTTTAGCTTGCATCTCTCCGAGATATAAAAGTGATGTAGCGTAAGCATAGTCAGATTCCTCCTTGTCCTGCTCGGCTCGCGCCCACATTCGCGTGAGGGGTATGAACTCCGGCATTCGTGCGTGTCCAGGATGCTGAAGGCGATTCCCAGTGTGCCATCATGCTGAAGGCGATTCCCAGTGTGCCATCGTTTATGGGGATGATCAACTGAAAGGCGCCATTGGGAGGCGAGTGATCTACCGATCGGGGGTTCTATCTGCGGCTATTACTGCTTGCCTCCGACGGTTGCGGCGGTCGACGAGGATTGCGCGGGGCAAGGTGGCCGGGGCTGTTCGACAGCAAGGCGGGGGATGGGTGGGTGCAGCGGAGCGGCAGGAGCGGAATATCGGGTGGAGGACGCGGCGGTCGTCAGGCGCGCACGCGCGAAGGGAGGGTCCCTTCAGTATGTGCCAAAAGCTCATCTTGGGCTCGGCGGGGGCACTAGCGCATGAACTCCGGGGTCGCAAAGCTCGGGATCAGGAGGACCACGGCCGGCCAGACGATCACGAGCGCGAGCACCGCGAGCATCGGGATCAGCATGATCATGGTGTCCTTCAGCGCCTCGGTCATGCGGATGCCGGCGATCGCGCAGGCGATCAGGAGGCACAGCCCATAGGGCGGCGTCACCAGGCCGAAGGCGAGCGCGATGATGCCGATCATGGCGAAGTGCACGGGGTCCAGTCCCGCCGAGGCCGCCATCGGGCTCAGGATCGTGCCGACGATGATGATCGCCGGGATCGCGTCCAAAAAGCAGCCGACCACCAAGAAGACCAGCGCGATGAAGAAGCCGGTCTCGATCGGCCCCATGCCCCATTCGGCGACGCCGGACAGGATCGCGCGCGGGATCTGGTAGTAGGCGAGGAGCCAGCCGAACACGCTCGCCGTGCCGACGCAGAACAAGGTGATGCCGGCGAGCTTGCCGGTGTCCAGGAGGGCCTGCTTCAGCCCGGCGAGGTCCATCTCGCGATAGACGAGCAGCGCCAGGACTCCGCCGTAGAGCACCGCGATGCAGCCGGATTCCGTCGCCGTGAACCAGCCGAACAGCTTGCCGCCGATGATGATGCCCGGCGTGATCAGCGCCGGGATGGTCACGAACAACGAGACGGCGAGCGCGCCCCACGTCGCCTTGGGATAGGTCTGGTAGCCGCGCGCGACCGCATAGGCGTGCACGGTCGCCATCTGGGCGAGCCCGATCAAGAGGCCCGGCAGGATCCCGGCCAGGAACAATGCGCCGATCGACACGTTCAGGATGCCGCCCCAGACGATCATCAGGATCGAGGGCGGGATGATCACGGCGAGCACCGCGGAAACCGCCGTGATCGCGACCGAGAACGAGAGGTCGTAACCTTCCCGCGTCTGCGCCTCGATGAAGATCTTCGACTGGCTCGCGGCATCGGCGGTCGAGGAGCCGGACACGCCGGCGAAGAAGATCGAGAGCACGACGTTGATCTGCGCGAGCCCGCCCGGGAAATGCCCGACCATGGTGCGCGCGAGGCGCAGCAGCCGGTCGGTGATGCCGCCGATGTTCATCAGATTGGCGGTCAGGAGGAAGAACGGCACCGCGAGCAGGATGAAGGAGTTGTAGGCGTTGAACGTCTCCTGAACCATCGTCACGGTCGACAGGCGCGGCTCGATCAGAAGGATCGGCAGCGCGGCGAGCGCGAGCGCGAAGGCGATCGGAACGCGCAGGAACATGAGGAGAAAGAAGAGGCCGAACAGGATCGCCGCCGCCTCGCCCGAAGACAGCACCGAGCCGGTCATGCGGCCTTCCCCAGCACGATCCGGACCTCGTCGTACATCTGCTCGCCCAGGAAGATCAGCCAGGTCGCCCCTGCGATCGGCCAGGCGATGTGGATCGTCCAGAGCGGCAGCTCGGCCAGCTCCGAGAGGCGATACCAGCCGAAGCCGGTGAACTTCATCCCGGCCCACACGAACACGATGGCGGTGACGAGCACGCCCAGCCGTGCCGTGAGCTTGATCGCCGCCTCGGCGCGCACCGACATGCGCGGCCAGAGATCGACCTCGAAATGGGTGCTCTCGCGCACCCCGATCATGGCGCCGATCATGATCGTCCAGACGAACAGGAACCGCGCCATCTCCTCGGTCCAGATGTAGGCCGGGATGAGCGCCGTGTACCGCGAGAAGATCTGCAAGGCGACAGGAATGACGAGGATGCCGAGCGAGATCGCGAGCACCCAGGACAGAAGCTCGCTGTACCAACGCGTCAGCCGGCGCCAGAGGTGGCGGCCGCCGGCCAGGCTCTCCACCATGTCGAGGCCTCCTTGGGGCGCGTCCGGGCAAACGGCCGCAGGACGTGCCGTCCCGCGGCCGCGCTGACCCGAGCGCGCACGCCCGGGATTATTGGATCGCGTTGATCTGCTCGTAGATCTCGGCGACGCCGATCTCCTCGGCATACGCCGCCATGACCGGATCGACGCGCGCCTTCATCTCGTCGCGCCCCTCGAAGGGGATGCGCTTCAGCAGCCCCTCCTTTTCCATGGCCTCGAGCTTGGCGGCGTCCTCCGAGGATTCGATCTCGCGGCCATAGGCGCCCGCCTCCTTGCCGGCCCGCAGGATCGCCTGCTGCAGGCCCTCCGGCAGGCGGTCGAAGGTCGCCTTGGAGAAGCACAGGGGCCGGATCGTGATCGCGTGCTGGGTCATGGCGAGGTTCGGCGCGACCTCGTAGAACTTCATCTGCTCGACCCCGGCCGCCTCGTTCTCGCCGGCGCTGATGACGTTGTTCTGGATCGCGTTGTAGACCTCGTTGTAGGCGATCACGGTCGGCGCCATGCCGATCGCCGCGAAGGTCTCGCTCCAGATCGGCGCGCCCTGCACGCGGATCTTCAGGCCCTGGATGTCCTCGAGGCTGCTCACCTCGAAGTTCGCGAAGATGTTGCGCGTGCCGCCGCCGGCATAGCCGATCAGCATCACGCCCGCGCGCTCCTCGAGCTCGTCGGCGATCGGCTGGAGCACGTCGCTCTCCAGGACCGCATTCCAGTGGTCGAGATCGCGGAACAGGAACGGCGCGTCGATGAACGGCGCCGCCTGCGAGAAGGTCGACATGTGCGCCGGCGAGACGATCGCATAGTCCACCGAGGTGCCCTGGGACATGTACTCGAAATACTGCTTCTCGAGGCCGAGCTCGCTGTTCATATGCATGACGAACTCGACGTTCCCGTCGTAATATTCCTGCACCAGCTCCTGAAACCTGGTCATGGCCTTCGTGAAGGCGTGGTCCTCGTTGAACTGCGAGGCGCCGTGCAGGACGATCGTCTCCTGGGCCTGGGCGCCGCCGCTCGCGAGCGCCAGGCCGAAAGCGGCGGCGGCCGCCCCGGCGAAGACTTTATGCGGTCTCATGTCTGCTCTCCCTGATGTCCGGTTCCGCTCCTGCGGCCGGGTGGTCGTTCGCCGGTCGCCCCGGCCTCTCCTTTGCGGCTCGGACCCCGCGGCAATCCACGCGGCGCCTCTCCTTCAGCGCTGCGATCGGTTGCTTTCGCGTCGGGGTCCCGCGGCCACGATGCTTGTCATAGCCGCCCTTGCTCGCCGCCTCAAGCCGCCACGCCGGTGTCGACCCACTTGCAGGTCCAGGCCACCTGGCCGCACAGCTTTCGGATTCAGTGGCGCCGAGGCCGCGAGCTCGCCGGGGTGAGCGAGGCGGACATCTTTGGCATCCGCAGGGCGTCGCTCAATCGCTTCATCATCGACCGCCTGGTGCGGATCCTCAACCGCCTCGACCGGCAGGTGCAGGTGGCGGTCGATCGTGAGGCCCGGGACCCACCAGCGGTCCATGTAGGGGTGCTCGGAGCCGGTGACGTGAATCCTGCGCCAGCCGGCGGTATGGCTGTCGATCTTCTGGCCGGAGGGCCCGCGGTACTCGAACAACGACAGCCACTGGGCGTCGTGCAGGTCGAACGCCAGCGAGCCGGCCTCGCCGTTCAGCTCGAGGGTCATGAGCGCCTTGTGCCCGCGCGCATACCGCGTGCTCTCGAACAGGCCGATCGAGCCGTTGGCGAAGCGCGCCATGACCAGGCAGGCATCGTCGATGCCGACCGGCTGGATGTTGCCGGTCTCCTGGTGCCGGCGCTCCTTCACGAAGGTCTCGGTCTCGGCCATGACGCGCGTGATCGGGCCGTTCAGCCACATCGCGACATCGATGCAATGCGCGAGCAGATCGCCGGTGACGCCCGAGCCCGCGGCATCCACGTCGAGCCGCCACAGCGCCGCGCCGCCCTGAGGCAGGTCCCGGGCGATCGTCCAGTCCTGGAGGAACTGGGCGCGGTAATGGTACGGCCGACCGATCCGGCCCTCGTCGATCAGCTGACGGCCAAGCGCGATCGCCGGCACCCGCCGGTAGTTGTACCAGACCAGATTCGGCACACCGGCCCGCTCGACCGCCCTGACCATCGCCTCGCCCTCGGCGGCGTTCATGGCGAGCGGCTTCTCGCAAGCGACCCATTTGCCGGCCGCGGCCGCGGCGATCGCGATCTCCTTGTGGAACCGGTTGGGCACGCAGATGTCGACGAGGTCGATGTCGTCGCGCGCGATCAGGCGCCGCCAGTCGGTCTCGACGCTCTCATAGCCCCAGACGTCGGCGAACGCGGAGACCCTGGCGGCGGTGCGCGCCGCGACCGCTCTCAGGACGGGGCGGTGCGCCACCTCGGGGAAGAAGCTGCCGACCCGGCGCCAGGCGTTGGAGTGCGCCTTGGCCATGAAGCCGTAGCCGATCATGCCGACGTTCAGGGGTTTGGCCATCCCGCCTCCACGTTCAGCGATCAGCCAGTTCGGGCCCTGGCCCAGGTGGCGGCCAAGTTATTTTCGTTCCTGCTGGAGGCAAAATCTCGTCCCACCGCAACCGCTGCGGCCTCGCCTCAACTCCTTCGAATCGCAGGTTCCTGGCCGGCCGAGCCACCAGGTAGGGGCCGCCCCCACAAACGACTCGACCGGACTACGCCTCACCACTAACGGTCTCGCCGTGCAACACGCCACTGATTTGCACGAAGCTCGCAGAGAATATATTGTTCTTCCTATTGCGCGCGATGGAGAGCTTGATGAAGTGGTCACAAAATTGTCGACATACAACTGCTCCACCCGCTCACAGATAGTATTCTCCGAAGTTCGATAGTTCAGTATAGCGGCTATTTCGCGTGGACGCTGAGATGGCTCCGGGTCGTCCTCAAGCGTGATGAGCCACGCTCGCCCAAGGCCTCGCTGGAGGAAAGGATTGGGACGAAATCGCTTGACAAGCTTTAGCTCTTCCTCGGCAGCAGCCGGACTTGGGATGCGACCTTGCAGATACCGGCGGACGGCATCGATAACTTCCGGCCAAGTCGCGCCTTCGCACATGGCCCCTCTGATCATATTCTCGGCGCGCTCGCGGTCGTAGTGATGAATCCCGAACGGTGCCGCATCGAAAGCAAAGCAGCCGGATATGCGGTCTCTCCACGATAGTGCATTCAAGGCCGCAGTTCCGGGTTATCGGTCCCCAGCAGTCTGATCGGCGGTGAGCACACCGGCTCTGATCGCTTCATTCATCCGCCGCCTCGCGGCGTCGGTCCTCGATCAGCTCGGTCGCAAGATCGACGCCCTCGGGTATGTAGCGTCTGACGTTCGCCTGGACACGGCGGATCACTGCGGCCAATCGCTCATCCCGGGCGCTGCTGCTGGCTTCGTGGTCCGCGCCGGCCTTGCCACCTGTTCCGTCTCGATCTACTGAAGCCACAGTGAGCCCCCAAGACCGAGCGCTCAGCTGTCGTGGGGCGGCTCGTCGCCGGTCGGCGGCAGGGCCGCGAACTTGCCGCTGGTCGCGAGCTCGAGCGCCGTCTCGACCCGGATCAGGCGGCGATCGAGCGCCCTCACATCCAATGAGAGGGCTTTGAGCTCCTGTGCGAGCGCCGAGACGCGCTCGTTGAGCTGAATCGTGGCCTTCAGGCCGTCGAAGATCCTATCCGCGATGGTCATCGTGCTCGCGGCTTCGTTTTGCGTCGAAATAGGCCCGGGTGATCGCGAGCTCCTTCTCGGCGTCGTCGAGCGCCTGCATCGCCCGCTGCTGACTTTCCTGGAGCAAACGCAGCAATGCCTCGAGCTCGGCCTCCTCCAACTCGGGTTCGTAGGCCTCGACCGACCGGCGCACGAACTCGCCGAGCGAGGTGCCGGCACGGCGCGCCTTGTCCTCGAGCCTTGCTTTGTTCTCCGGGGTCATGAGCACCACGACCCGCTCGGTCGCAGGCGTCGCCAACGTCTTTCCCCGCATGTTCATGTCATGCACATGTAGTTCCCGGCGCTGGACGTGGCAAGTCCGTCGCTGCCGGCGGCATCCTCAGGTGGACGTGGTCGCTGTCGATCAGGGGGATGCGGTCGATGGGGCAGCCGCGGCCCAGTTCTCGCGGATGGTCCGCAGACCGTGCTCGTACACCTCCTCGCGCGAGGCGAAGAAGCTCCGCCACACCTTGGTCGCGGCCGCGAGCGCGGGCAGGGCGACCCCGAACGCCTCGATCGTCAGCCAGCCGTCGTAGCCGGCCGCGCGCAGGGCCCGGAAGGTGGCAAGCCAGGGCACGTGACCCTTGCCGGGCGTGCCGCGGTCGTTCTCCGAGACGTGGACGTGGCGGATCACGTCGGCGGTCTCGGCGATGCAGCCGACCGGATCCTTCTCCTCGATGTTGGCGTGGAAGGTGTCGTACAGCGCCCCGAAATTCGGGCGATCGACGCGCCGCACGTGCGCCTTGGCATCGGCCATGGTGTTGAGGAAGTAGCACTCGAAGCGGTTGAGCGGCTCGATCGCCAGCGTGAGCCCCGCCGGCGCCGCCACATCGGCCGCCTGGCGATGGACCTCGGCGGCGCGCGCCTTCTCGTCCTCGGTCGGGCCGGTACCGGAGAACGCCGCGAGCTCCTGGTAAAACGGCCCGCACAGGACTTCGCTTTCGAGCGCCGCCGAGCAGTCGATCGCCCATTTGAGATGGTCGAGCGCGCCCGCCCGGCTCCTGGGATCGGGGCTGATCGCGCTGCACCCGTCGGGTAGGACGGTGGAGGTGGTGCAGCCGAGGCCGTCGTCCCGGATCGCGCGGGCGATGCGTTCGAAATGCGCCACGTCGCCCTCGAACAGCGGAATCTCGACGCCGTCGTAGCCGGTGGCCTTCAGCTTCCCGAGCAGCGGAAAATGCGCCTCGCCGACGTGCGTCGTCCACAGCAGGAGATTGAATCCGGTCCTCATGCCTCCCGCCCCCGATGCCCGCGCGCCGCGAGCCCGGCGCTCGAGACGTGGCGCCGCCGCCGGGATGCTAGCAGGCGCGCCACCGCCCGTTCAATCCCGGCGGCGGTCTCGCTGGCGATTGGTTGGGGGTGCTCGGTCCCCGGGGCGAGGCGCTCAGTGGATGTGGTCGATCTTCCGTCCGACGTACATGCCGTCCTTGAGCTCGGCGAAGACCTCCCCGATCTGCGGATGCTCGACCGGATCGCCCGAATCGTCGACCTCCAGGTTCTGCTCGGAGACGTACGCCACATAGTATGCGTCTTCGTTCTCGGCGAGCAGGTGATAGAAGGGCTGATCCTTGCGCGGCCGGATCTCCTCGGGGATCGCCTCATACCACTCCTCGGTATTGCTGAACTCCGGATCGACATCGAAGATCACACCGCGGAACGGGAACATCCGATGCCTGACAACTTGACCGAGGCGAAATTTGGCAACCCGTTGGCTCATTCGCATCGCTCGCACCTCTCGAGGTCCACAAAGGTATGTAGTGCTTCGCCGCCACGCGTGCCACCCTCCTGCCGGCTCCGCTCGCGGCCGGCCAATGCCGGGCTCACGAGGTTCGTTCACCCCGCATCATACTTTTTTTTGGGGCGCGCGGCCGCCCGACCAACCCCGCGCGGCGGGGCGCGCGGCCGCGTGCCTGGCTCCCCGCGACCTCGGGGTCGGTGCCGAGCGGCACGCCAAGCCCGCGCGCGCTACCGACCGCGAAGCCAGCACTTCGCAGGGCCGGCATGACCCAGCGATCGCCGTCGGCTCGCGCATCCCACCGCGGCCTGCGGTCCGGCGGCTGTCAATCGCGGCATGGCTGCCGCAAGCGCCCCCGGGGGCCGCATCGCCGAATGTCGCCGCTCAGCGCCTGAGCCTTCGAATCCGACGTCGAAGTCGGATCGGATTGGATGCGGCTGCCGGCCGAATGACAAGTTCGACAATTGGCGTAGCCCCATCGCCCGCGGCTCGGCGCGTCAGGACCGCGGGCCCCGCAAGCGCTGCACCTCTACGCACGCGGCCACCTCGCGGCCACCCGTGGGCCGTTGCGCCGTCTTGCGCCTTGCGCAACACTGCGGCGCCCGCGCCGTCGTCGGAGGATCCAATGTCCCTGTCGCTCGAGCCAGTCCTCGCTCATCTCGAAGGCAACCTGGAGGCGTCGATCGAGCGCTGGAAAGCCCTGCTCCGGATCCCGAGCGTCGGCACCGATCCGGCCCACGACGGCGACACGCGCCGGGCGGCCGAGTGGCTGGTCGAGCAGCTGCGCGCGATGGACTTCGATGCCGCGGTTCGGGACACCGCCGGCCAGCCGATCGTGATCGGCCATCATCCCGGACCGGGCAGCGCGGACGCGCTCCGCGTGCTGTATTACGGCCACTACGACGTGCAGCCGCCGGATCCGCTGGATCTGTGGGACACGCCGCCGTTCGAGCCGACCATCGTCGACGGCGCCCACGGCCCGCGCATGGTCGCCCGCGGCGCGGTCGACGACAAGGGCCAGCTGATGACCTGGCTCGAGGCCCTGCGCGCCTGGCATCGGGTGCACGGCACGCTGCCGGTCGCGGTCAGCGTGTTCGTCGAAGGCGAGGAGGAGTCGGGCAGTCCGAGCCTGGAGCCGTTCCTCGAAAGTTACCGCGAGGAATTGCGCGCGGACGTCTGCGTGGTGTCCGACACCAACATGTGGAACATCGAGACGCCGGCGCTCGCGACCCTGCTGCGCGGCCTGCTTTACATCGAGATCACCTTGTCCGGACCGGCGCACGACCTGCATTCGGGCCTTTACGGCGGCGCCGCGCCGAATCCCTTGAACGTGCTGACCCGGATTCTCGGCCAGCTGCACGATGCCGCGGGCCGGGTGCAGCTGCCCGGCTTCTACGACGACGTGGTGGAGCTCGGCGCCGACGCGCGGCGGCAGATGGCGGAGCTGCCGTTCGACGAGGCGGCCTTTCTCGGCAACGCCGGGCTGACCGTGGCGCAAGGCGAAGCGGACCGATCCACCCTGGAGCGGATCTGGACGCGGCCGACCTGCGACATCAACGGCATGTGGGGCGGCTACATCGGGCCCGGCTCCAAGACCGTGATCCCCGCCAAGGCTTTCGCCAAAGTCAGCTTCCGGCTGGTGCCGCATCAGAACCCGGGCAAGATCATGGCCGGTCTGCGCGAGTTCCTCGAGGCCCGGCTGCCGCCCGACTGTCGCTTCGACATCACCAGCCACTCGGCGGCGCCGCCGCTGCGCATCCCGGTCGAGTCGCCCTACGTCGAGGCCGCGCGCCGCGCGCTCGCGGCGGTGTTTCCCCGGCCACCGGTGTTGGTCGGCATGGGCGGCTCGATCCCCGCGGTCGAGGCGATCCGACGCCTGCTCGGCATCGACGCGCTCCTGATCGGCTTCGGCCTCGCCGACGACCGGGTGCACTCGCCGAACGAGAAGTTCGAGATCCGCTGCTTTGCCAACGGCGTGCGCAGCCACGCGCGGCTGCTCGCCGAGCTGGCGCGCCCGGATTGAGCAGCGCCAGCGCGCCGATCGCCGCGCGCGCTTTGAGCACGGACCGGCCGCCTCCTGCTTCGACTGGCAGCTTCAGCGGCCGGTGGCTCACGAGCCGCGCGCGCGGGCCCTGATCTCCTGCCACACGGGGTGAAAGTCGTAGGTGGGGTAAAACTCGGTCTCGAACGCGCCCCAGGCGTGCTGCTCGATCGCACGATTGACCGCGCGCAGCTGGTCCGCCGGAAGCTTGAGGGTCACCACTTGGCCGATGCCCATCATCACGTACCAGGACACCACCTCGACGCCGTCCGGCGGGAACTTCCGCCAGAACCCGGTGTCGTCGAGCTTCTGGTTGATCTCGGCCAGATTCATGCTCTGGCGGTGCTTGAGGAAGATCGTGAGCAGCATCTCGCCGGGGCCGGCGGTCGGTTCGGTCATCTCAGCCTCCCTTGCGGCGGGATCCGGTCAGGGGCGGTGACGGTGGGTCCAGTCGACGAGCGCGAGAAGCAGGTGACTGGTCAGATCGCGCGTCGCCTGATCCGTCAGCCGACCCTGCTGGTCGAACTTGTCCGAGGCCTGGCTGATCATCACGCTGGGCGTGTTCATCACCAGAGCGTTGAGGACCCCCAGGCAGCGGCGTAGGTCATACTGAGCCACCGCCGTGCCGATCATGCCCGGGCTCGCGCCGAGGATGGCGGTCGGCTTGCCGTCGAAGGGCTGGTCGGGCGGCCGCGACGCCCAGTCGATCGCGTTCTTGAGCACCCCCGGGACCCCGCGGTTGTACTCCGGCGTGACGATCAGGAGCGCGTCAGCGGCGCGGATCCTCTCGCGGAACTCCTGCTCGGGGGGCGGAAATCCACGTTGCTTGACGTCCTCGTTGTAGGGTTGGATCGGCGCCAGATCGAACGTCTCGATCGTCATCGCATCGGGCGCCAGCTCGACCGCCGCCTGCAGGACCGCCCGGTTGAACGATCGTTGCCGCAGGCTACCTGCGAATCCTAGAACGTGGATCGGTTCCGGCACGCTCGATTCCTCCCGTCGCTGCTGCGCGATCGGCGCCAGGTGGCGGCGCCGGACGGCCACGGCGCTTGAGATAGCGCGGGTCGCCCTGCTAAGCCAGTGCGCATGATGGCTATCGCAACAGTGGCCGAGCCGAGCCCGGTCGATGGCGCGGGTCCATCCGGCTTCGGCCTCTACGTCCATTGGCCGTTCTGCCGGGCGAAATGCCCGTATTGCGACTTCAACAGCCACGTCGGGCCCGAGGTCGAGGATCGCCAGTGGGCACGCGCGCTGGTTCAGGCGATCGACCGCTATGCCGAGGAAGTGGGGCCGCGCCGCCTGGACACGATCTTTTTCGGCGGCGGCACGCCGTCGCTCATGGCGCCCGCCACCGTGGCTGCGGTGATCGACCGCGCGACCGCCCGCTTCACGCCCGCGCCCGACATCGAGATCACGCTCGAGGCGAATCCGACCTCGACCGAGGCGGCGCGCCTGCACGAGGTCCGCGCCGCCGGCGTCAACCGGGTCTCGCTTGGCGTCCAGGCGCTCGACGATGTCGCCCTTGCCTTCCTCGGGCGCGAGCACACCGCCGCCGAGGCGCTCGCGGCGGTCGACCTGGCGGCGCGCCTGTTTCCCCGCTTCTCGTTCGATCTGATCTACGCCCGGCCGGGCCAGACGCCGGTCGCGTGGCAGGCCGAGCTCGAGCGCGCGCTCCGCCACGCCGACGGGCACCTCAGCGTCTATCAGCTGACCATCGAGCCCGGCACGCGCTTTGATCTCCTGGCCAGAACCGGCGCGCTGCAGATCCCGGGCGACGAGGTGCAGGCGGACTTGTACGAGTGCACGCAGGAGGTGCTCGCTGCCGCCGGCCTCCCGGCCTACGAGATCTCCAACCACGCCCGCCCGGGCGCGGCCTGCCGGCACAACCTGATCTACTGGCGAAGCGGCGAATGGCTCGGCATCGGTCCCGGCGCCCACGGTCGGCTCGAGCGGGACGGCCTGCGCATCGCGACCGAGGCATGGCGGCTGCCGAAAGTCTGGCTCGAGCGCGCCCTGCGCACCGGCACCGGCGAGCGGAGGCGCGCCGTCCTGACCCGCCTTGAGCGGATCGAGGAGCTCCTCGTCATGGGCCTGCGCCTGCGCGAAGGGATCGACGTCGCGCGCCTCGAAGCGCACGGCGGCCAGCCGCTGGAGCGGCTGCTCGACCTCGGCGCGCTCGAGCGCTTCATCGGGGATCGCTGGCTAACGCAGGAGCACGGCCGGATTGCCGCGACCGCCGCCGGCAGGCAGCGGCTCGACGGCATCCTCCCGATGCTGCCGGCGCCCGATGCCGCCGGCGAAAGTCGCCGCGTCGGTGGCGCTCTCGAAAGCCGATCGGTAACCGCCTGGTAAGCGGCGTGCGCCACGTTTCACCGGCGCCACCGCGGAGTTGCGGGCAGATGCCACCCGAGCGCTCGCTGCTCTGTCACGCTCTTGCCGTCGCGACCGGCGTTGTCACCTTCGTGGGCTCGCTGATCATCTGTGGGCTCATGATTGGCGACATGGCGCGTGCCTTTCAACGTGAGGTGTTCGATATCGCGCCCTACTGGTACTTCGGTCTGCCGGTCTGCTACCTGGTCGCCAGCCTGCTCGGATATCTCGGCCCGGTGCGCAGCTGGCGCTGGAGCCTCGAGATGATCGGCACCCACGCGGTCGGCACCGTCCTGTTCACCGGCAGCGGCCTGAACCTTTGGCCGATCGCGCTCGTGTTCGCGCTGGGGCTGGCGCTGCCCGGGGTCCTGACCGGCTGGCTCGGCGCCCTCGTCCACCGCTTCCGGGCGGCGATGCAACAGGCCGATCGTTAGGCGGGGTGGCCCGACTCGCCATCACGTGCTCGAGCTTCGCGACCGCGACCTGTTTCGTTGGCAGCTTGTGGGGAGAGGCGCGAAGCCAGGCGTTGCCTCTGCTCCGCTGGCGACAAGCCCGCCGCATCGAGGGAGCTGCGCGAGCGGCTGCCCGCGGTCAGAGGGCCGCGACTGAGCCTGGAGCGCCTTGCCGACAACAGGGTCGCGCGCAGGATGAAATGCGCTACCATGCGGCCCATGCGACGTGAGTACCAGCGCGGCATCGCCCTGATCTCGGTGCTGTGGATCACCACGCTGCTCGCGGTGATCGCGGCAAGCTTCACCTCGAGCGCGCGCACCGAGGGCCAGCTCGCGCGCAACCTGGTCGAGAACGCCAAGGCGGAAGCGCTCGCCGACGGCGCGGTGCACCGCGCGGTGCTGGGGATCCTGGATTTCGAGACCGAGCGCGCCTGGCGGACCGACGGCAGGGCCTACCGGCTGGACTATGGCGATGGCGCCGTCGTCGTCCGCATCTTCGACGAGGATGCCAAGGTCGATCTCAACGCCGCGCCCCCGGAGCTTCTGGCCGGGCTGTTCGGGCTCCTTGGCCTCGAGACCGAGCAGGCCGAGACCCTGGCGGACCGGATTTTGGACTTTCGCGACGAGGACTTTGAGGTCGAGCCGAGCGGGGCCGAGGACCCCGACTACGAGGCCGCCGGCCGCGCCGACGGGGCGCTCGATCGGCCGCTCGTGAGCGAGGCCGAGCTCTTGGGCGTTCTCGGCATGAGCGAAGCGCTCTTCCGCCGCCTGCGCCCCTTCGTCACGGTGTATTCCGGCGCCGAGGGGATCGATCCGACCCGGGCCTCGCTCGACGTGCTGCGCGCCGTGCCCGGCATGACCCCCGAGATCGCCGAAGCCATCAGGACGGCGGGTCCGGACGGCGACCCGTTCGAGGTGATCGACGAGGAGACCTTCTTCGACCTCGAGCTCTACTTCGTCCCCTCGCGCGAGATCATGTTCCAGGTGCAGGCGGAAGCGCGCACCGCAGGCGGCGGCGTGTTCGTGCGCGAGGCGGTGATCGAGCTGAGCGGCCAGCCCGAGCGACCGTTCATGGTGCACGCCTGGCGGCGCGGCACGCTGCCATGAGCCCCGGTCGGAGCCAGGTCACGGCCTTGCGAGCGCCGGGGCGGCGGATGGCCGCTGATGGCGGTGCTGCAGCCACAGGAGCACGAAGCCGGTGATCGGGATCAGGATATCGGTATAGAAGATCACGCCGGCGTTGCCGGGCGCGAAATTGCCGGCCGCGATCATCTGATAGAGATGGCCGCCCGCCGCACCGAGCAGGAACAGCGCCGGGCCGACCACGGCGGCGAGCCTGAGATCGAAGCTGCGGCGGAATGCGAGAAAGCCGACGACCGCGAAGCCCAGGCTCGCGAAGCCGACCTCGGCCTGAAACGGGCTGTCCTCCCACCCGATGAAGCGCGCCGCCATCTCGCCGAAGAAGGTGTGCATCACGAAGTTGTAGAGAAAGCTGAAGCCGATCGAGAACAGCAGGAAATAGGCGAGCAGCGCCTCGATCACGACGGGGGCCGTAAGCGGCTTCGGCGCCCGCATGAGCGCAACGCCCGAAGCGATCAGCCCGAGGATCAGGAAGGTGAGCGTGAAGTTGCTCAACACGAAGCGGATGAGATCTGCCATGCGCTTGCCTCCGGCTCGTTCGGAACTCATACCGACCCCATGAAGTCGCGACCCATGGTCCGTGCGTCGTCTTGTCATGCCCCGGCTCGACCGGGGCATCCAGACTGGACCCCCCGGTCAAGCCGGGGGGTGACAAGAAGAGCGGTCGATGGGTCAAGTCTTCGTGATCCTGGTATCACACGACGCGCAGCACCGCTTCCAGCTGATAGAACCTGAAGACCGCGACCTCGTCGCCCGTTCGGCCGTCGATGCCGCCGTAGCGGTCCAGAACGTCGTCGATGAAGGCCAGGCGCCGGTCCTCCGGGATGCTCTTGGTCCACGCGACGAAGGTGACCTGCGCCCAGTCGACGAACCCCTGCCGGCTGCCGAAATCCCACGTCTTCAGCTCCCGGTCCAAGAGCTCGACCCGCAGCCCGTTCTCGGCGGCCAGCCGCCGGTACTCCTCCGGCGTGAGATGAACGTAGGGCGGCGTGTGACTCGTGAAGCAGGGCGCCCAGCGCTCGGAGGCGCAGGTCTCCTCGATCACGTCCTCGAGGCACTTGCGCGGTCCTTGGGGCACGAACTCGAGGAACGTCCTGCCGGTCGGCTTCAGCGCCTCACGGATGCCGCGAAGCGCCGCGTTCTGATCGCGCACCCAGTGGAGCGCATTGAACGAGACGACGAGATCGAAGTCGCCGCGATAGGAAAGGGTCGTGGCATCGCCCACCGCGAAGGCGAGGTTCGGATCGGCAAAGTGCGCCTTGGCGAAATCGATCATGTGGGTCGAGGGATCGATGCCGAGGACCGATCCGCTCTCGAGGCGCCGCGCGATCGCCGCGGTGATCCTGCCGTCGCCGCAGCCGATGTCCAGGACCCGCTCGGTCCCATCGAGCTCGAGCATCGCCAGATGCTCGTCCGCGAGCCATCTCTGCAGGGCGTTGTGCTCACTGTACCTCTTGGCGTCCCACTCGGTCATCCCTGTCTCCTTCGGAAGTTCCGGCGCGCGCTCGTCGGCATCCCGGCAACCGCGAGGGGCAAGGAGCGCCGCCTGGTCCGAGCTTCGAAGACGAGCGATTCAGCCCACATGATCGAGCTGGTGGAGCACCACCACCAGCGCGAGGGCGCCCCCGAGGAACCACAAGGGGCCGAAGATCCAGAGCACCAGGGGCACCGAGATGTAGAAGCCGCGCATGCCCAGGGTGAAGAACAGCGCGCCGCGATTGAGCAGCTTGGCCACCACGGCGGGCGAGATCGCGGCCGCGTCCGTGCGCGGTACGTTAATCTCGAGGGCGACGTGGTTGTAATACCGGATCGCCTGCGTGCAGTTGAAGAAGGCGATGAAGAAGTTGATCAGCAGGATCAGGACCTTGGCCACCACGATCTGCTCGCTGGTCGTGCCGATCAGGTTGAGATGGTGCACGAACTCGGGCACGTCGCCCGCGGTCAGAAGGAAGCTCAGCAGGCCGACGCTGATCAAAAACGCGGTCGAGGCGAGGAAGCTCGCGGCCATGGTCCAGTTGCGCAAGGTCTGCACCGCGAGCACGTCGCGGCGCTCGGCCATGACGCTCTCGACCCAGAGCCGGCGCGAGGTCGCGCCGAGGCCGAAGGGGGTGGTCTCGGGCCGCCGGTGCGAGTCGTAGACGTACTTGATCTGATAGCCGACCAAGCAGGCCACGGCCGCGAGCACGATCAGGATCTCCGAGAGCTGCATCGCACGTCCTCTGGGACCGGCCGCGCGGGCGCGTGCCGGCCGAGCGCTCAGGCGGCGTCGCGCAGGCGGTCCCCGGTGCTGCCGGTCGACCCGCTCGCCATACGCGCCGAACGCCCCCGCGATGGCGGCCTCAACCTGCCAGGGCCGGGCGATAACGGGGTGCCGGGATCGGGATCTGGCGCTCGCGTGCCGTCTCGAGCCACGCGGCCATGGCGATCTCCACCTCGGCGACCGCTTTGGCCGGGCTCTCGCCGTGCGTCGAGCAGAACCGGAGATCCGGCACATCGGCGATCCAGCACTGGTCGTCATCGCTCCAGAACACGTTGATGTGGTATCGGGATGTTGGCTCGGATCGGTTCATCGTCTCCTTCAATCCGTGCTCGCGCACCGCCGCCTCGAGCTGGCGAACCTGGTACCGCTTGGCCCTGCCGTCAGCAGGCTGAAGGTTCAGCATCAGCGGCAGCTCCGAATGTACCAGAATGTGGTGGCTGCCGCGAACCCGGGCCAGCTCGAAACCGAAAGCGTAGGCGACGCGGAGCAGGTCGTCGAACCGGACGTCGAGATTGCCGCTTTCAATCCTCGCCCACGTCCTGCGCGGATTCACGGCCCTACTTGAACTTGGAGACCGCGACCTCCTTGGAGGTGATGAACTCGAGCAGCGCCGGCTCGCCGCGCTCGGTTGCCGCGATCCCGCGCCGGATCGCCGGCACGATGTCACCGGGCTCGGTGACCCGCTCGCCGTAGGCGCCGAACGCCTGCGCCATGGCGGCGTAGTCGCCCGAGATGTCGGTCGCGCGGTAGCGCTCGGTCGAGACCGGCATCACCTTGAGCTCGATCGCCATGCAGAAGTTGTTGAGCAGGATCGAGAGGATCGGGATGCGCTCCCTGACCGCGGTCTCGAAGTCCATGCCGGTGAAGCCGATCGCGGCGTCGCCCCAGACGTTGATGCACAGCTTGTCGGGGCAGGCGAGCTTGGCGCCCATGGCGAGGCCCAGGCCGTAGCCGAGCTGGGTGGTCTTGCCCCAGCCGATGTAGGACAAGGGCGTGGTCGAGACCCAGAACGGCGAGATCTGATCGCGCGGGCTGCCGGCGTCGTGGGTGATGATGACGTTGTCGAGGTCGACCGTGTGCGCGAGATCCCACAGGACGCGGTAGGGGTTGAGCGGCGTCTCCTCCGAGGTTAGCTTCGGCAGCCACTCGGCGAGCCAAGATTCTCGGATGCTCTTGATCTCGCCCGCGACCGGCGCCGGATCGCGATGGTCGGGGACCAGGGGCTCAACTTCATCGAGCAAGGCTCGGAGGATCAGCCGGGCATCGCCGATCAACGCCTGCTCGCAGGCCACGTCCTTGTTGATGTCCAGCGGGTCGAGGGTGGCGTGGATGACCCTCTTGCCGGGCGGCATGTCGACCCCGAAGTTGGTCCTGGTGAAGCTGCAGCCGATGCCGAAGATCAGATCGGCGCCCTGCAGGAAGTGGTGGACCGGAGCCGGGATCGCATTGCCGCCCGAGCCGAGTGCCAGCATATGGTTCTCGGGGAACGCGCTCTTGCCGCCGAGGCTGGTGGTGACCGGGGCGGCGAGCACCTCGGCGAGGCGCTTCAGCTCGTCCCAGGCGCGGGCGTAGTGCACCCCCTGACCGGCGTAGATCACCGGGCGCTTCGCCTCCGCGAGGCGTTTGGCGACCGCCCGCACCGCCTCGGGGTCCGGGCCGATCCGGGGCATGGTCGCAGGCGTGTAGGCCAGCGGCTCCGGCACCTCCTCGTCGAACACCTCCCGCGGGATCTCGACCAGCACCGGCCCGCCGCGCCCGCTCTTGAGGCGGGTGAACGCGCGCCGGAAGACGTTTGGGACCTCGGCCGTCAGGATGATCGGCTCGGCCGACTTGGTGACGCCGCGCATGTTGAGCACCGAGTTGAAGTTCGGCTCCACGTACGCGAGCGCGCGCGGGTAGCCCATGGGCAGCACCAGGATCGGCACCGCCTCGCCGTAGGCCTGGGCGATCCCGCCGAAGGCGTTCTCGGCGCCCGGGCCATGCTGCATCGCGAACACCCCGATCTTCTGGCCGCTGGTCAGGCGCGACAGCGCATCGGCCATGTGCAGGCCGATCCGCTCCTGGCGCACGATGATCGGCCGGATCCCGGCGCGCGCCGCATATTCCAGGATGTGGTTGACCGGATAGCCGAAGATGATCTCCACGCCTTCGCGCTTCAGGATCTCCGCGATCGCCTCGCCTGCCTTCATTTCCCTGCTCCCCCTTGCGGCCCCCGGCCATACAACCGATCAGCCTGCCGCTTGTCCAGCCGGCTGTCGCCAGCGTGTGGTTCGAGGCCGGGAACCCCCGCGTCCGCGCCCTGAGGGGTTTTGCCTTGACGGCCAGGGGCCGCAATGGGGGTTTCGATGTCTCGATTGATGATCCTTGCGCATGCCTTGCACGAGGCGTCGGGAAATATGAGGTTGCCGCCGAACGCGTAAGGGATGATCTGCTCCCTGGTAAGCGGCGGCCTCGTGGTCCCGCAATAGATGCACCTGCCTGCGGGCGGGTATGCAAGGCCCGGCGCTGGCGTCCGCACTGCCCCGCCGCGCTCACGCCGCCCGCTCCAGCGACCACTCCACCCGCTCCGCCACAAACCGGGCAAAGGGCCGGATGTCCGTATCCACGCTCGCGCTCTCAAGGGCGGCAAGATACGCATCGCGGTCCTCGACCCGGATGACCGTCCACGGGTAGCCGCCGGAGGCGAGCATCGCGTTCATGACAAAGCGCGCCATCCGTCCGTTGCCGTCCGGGTAAGGATGGATATAGCCGAAGAGCCAGTGCCCGAGCACGGCGCGCTCGCCTGGCTCCGCCTCGCCCTCCAACAGATCGAACAGGGCCGGCATCGCAGCGCGCACAGCCTCCCACCGCGGCGGTACATGCCGCGAGCCCCGCAGGAAGACGGCATCGTTCCGATAACCGGCGAGCGCCGATGCCGGGATCAGGCCGGCGGCAACGCAGGGCTCGAAGAGCTCGCGGTACCACTCGCGATGAGCCGAGCGGACCAGGACGCCGGGATTGCCGCCCGCGATGATCTCCGCAACGCTGCCCTTCACACGCTGGAAGGCCTGCCAGTACCCCCGCGCCGCCAGCGCATCACGGCTCCCGCGATCCGCATCGTGATTTTCCGGGTTCCAGTCCCCGGCGCGGACCCGCTCGATCAGCTCCGGGCTCACGCGGTAGCCTTCGATCGACAGGGAGTGAAAGGCGTCGGCCTGATAGATCTCATCGATGAAGCGCAAGTAGCCTCCCCGGTCGTCCGGCAGGCCCGGAGCCGCCGGAAAGACATCGAGAACGCTCCCGCGCAGGGAGCGCCAGATCGCTTGCAGCCGCCCCACGATAGGTGCGGCCGCAGGGCTCACCACGCCGAAGCTCTGCTTCGCCTCAAACGGATCGCTCTCGCGGACATCGTACCCGGCCGCCTTCATGGCCGAGACAATCTCATCGGCCACATCGGCCCGCTCTATCCGGCGGAAGGCGCCGGCCAGCCGCCCGGCGACCACCGAATGACCGCCATCCAGCAGGCGGCCAAGCACGTCGGATGCATCGCGGATACTCGTGAGCGCAACCTGCGCCTCGACCGGGTAGCGCGCAAAAAAAGCTTCCGGCACCCTGATCAGCGCCGCCGCCGGCGCGAACAGCCGCAGCCCCTCCCGGTCCACGAGATCGGCCGCGGGCGGCATCTGCGTCCGCTTCAAATCATAGAGCGAGGTCCCGAAGAGCAGCTCCACGGTGTTGTTTGTGCCTCTGGGCGTATAGATCACCACCTGGCGCGGGATCACCGAGTGCTCGGCATGCAGCAGCAGCGATTGCTCCGGCGAGAGGTGCCAGCGCTCGCCGAACCGCTCGCGCGCATACCGGGCGCAGAACTCCCAGAAGGAGGCAAACCACGGGGTGCTGTCCCCGGGCGCAGCGCCGGGGCCCGCCGAGATCAGCCAGCCTTTCATGACCTCGCGGGCAAAGCCCTGCCGCAGCAGCCGCTCGCGGTGCACGCGGCCGAGCTCATTGGCGCGGAAGACCCGTCTTCCGTCCTTCTGAAGCTCCTGAAGCTGCGCCAGCGATGCAGCGACTTTCTCGTTCGGCGTGGCCATATCACCTGCCCGTCAACGGGCTCCCTCGACGTTGCGCGCATACAAGTATATAGTGTCGCGCATCTACAAGTCAACTGAGCCGTATCATCGCAAGTGAATGGCGTTGTGAGACCGCAAGTTGGAAGCCGCGCGCGTTCGGGCCGGACATCAAAGCGTCCGGACCGGATGGCGCCGCAATGCGGCGGCGGCAGGTCGGCGCGGCTGCAGCGGCGCCCGAGAGACCGTTTCGCCTCCGCGGCATGCTCGATGAGTTGCCGATCGTCGCCGACCGGGCGCCGGGTGCTCGCGCCCTGCACGAGACGATGAGCCTCGCGCGCGAGCACCGGCTCACGGCCGCCTATCTCGAGCTTGCCATGCGTCCCGGCCTGCCGCTCGCGACCGGCGATCGCAACCAGGGGGCGACGGCAGAGCGCGCCGGGATCGTCCTCCTCCTCGGCCGCGCGCAACAGCGTGGGCGGTCGCCCGCCAAGACGCCAGGCGGTTCGACGTTCCGGCCGCCTGGAGCAGCATCCGAATCGACGAGATCGCCGACGGCGATCATCGTCCGGATAGAGCTGCTCTAATCAATTGAGATAGAGCAATTTGCTCCCGATGAGCGCAAGCTGTCGTGATCCGCAGCGGGTTCGCACTCATCGGGAATTGCTCTAGCGGCGCAGCTCCGGGAGCGGCGCGGTGGAGGAGAGCATGCGTCGCAGGATGCCGTCCTTGCGCACGAAGTAGTGCTGGAGCGCGCCCGCGACGTGCAGGGCGACCGTGGCGTAGAGCACGAACTGCAGCGTGAGGTGGGCGTACTTGAAGACTTCGGCCACCGGCTTGTTCTCGGGCACGAGCTGCGCGAGGTCGTAGACCATGAAGAACGGCACCGGAAAGCCGCCCAGCGCGGTGTACAGAAAGCCGGTGATCGGCATCAGGAACAGGACGATGTAGAGGAGCGCGTGGGTGGTGCGCGCGAGCCGCGCCTGCCACACGGGCATGTCCGGCGCGTAGCCCGGCACCGGATGCGACCAGCGCCAGCCGAGGCGGACCACCGCGAGCAGGAAGATCACGATGCCGTTGGTCTTGTGGACATTGTAGAAGAAATTCTGGACCGTGCCCGGCTCGACCGCGACCATGGTGATCCCCGCCGGCACCTGCACCAGCAGCACCAGCGCCGCGATCGTCCAGTGCAGACCGACGCTGACGCTGCCCCACCGCTCCGCCGTGTTCCCCCGCATCGCCGCCCGCCTCCGGGTCTGCCGCTCCCCCTATGACTACAGGCTCGCGCGGCCCGTTTCCAGGCCGGGAAGCTGGATACCAGTCGTCCAAGATATGCAGCGGCCCGCCGCTTTCGCGCCTCCCCTCTCGCGTACAGCGCCTGGCAACCGCAGGTTGGGCGAAGCAGACCCAACACTCTGCGGCCGGCGGCGGCCTGTTGTTGGGTTTCGCCTGCGGCTGACCCAACCTACGATGATGCCCTCGCGCGTTTCACTCAGGCTCGCAGAGGACCAGGGCAGGAGAATACCGCCACCCACCGTAGGTTGGGTGAAGCGAAGCGCAACCCAACGCACCGTCGTCTTGGGCAGCGCCGGCGGGCGCGAAGCCTCAACATGGCGCAGGCGGCAGGTCAATCCTTGCGCTCGTGGGCTTCCACGAGCTTACCGATCTGCTCCTGCAGTCCTTCGATCTTCTCGTTCAAGGCCTTGATTTCCTGCGACGTATCAGGAGCGAACGCGAACCCGGCCGGACCCTCGGGCTCGGCGGCGTTGCCCGCCTTGGGCGGCGTGAACATGGTCGCGGCGCGCTGGAACAGCGCCATGTTCTGGCGCGCCATGTCCTCGAACTGGCTCATCGGGAAGAACTGGCCGAAGGTGCTCTCGATATAGCGCCGGATCTGCTCCTGATTGGCGGCGAAGTTCTCCATGCTGAGCTCGAGATAGCGCGGCAGGAACGCCCGCAGGCTGTCGTCGTAGTAGCCGATCAGCTGGCGCAGGAAGTTGATCGGCAACAGGTTGCGGCCCTTGCCGTCCTCCTCGAGGATGATCTGGGTCAGGATCGAGCGGGTCAGGTCCTCGCCGCTCTTGGCGTCGTACACCACGAAATGCTCGCCGGCCCGCACCATCTTGCACAGGTCGTCGAGGGTGACGTAGCTGCTGGTCGCGGTGTTGTAGAGGCGGCGATTAGCGTACTTCTTGACCACCGCGGGCTGGTCCGCGTTGGCCCGTCTCCTGGGGGGCGCCTCAGCCATCGCCGGTCCATCTCTCCGTTGCGCTCGCGTGTTGCGCAAGCGTAGAGCAAAACCCGCGGGACAGGCCACGCCTTTTTGCGATGCGGTAGAATTGGCGGCGGGTCCGAGGACGGCCGGGCGGGCTACGCGTTCGAGGTCACCTCGTCGGCAAATTCCGGCGGCGCCTCCAGGAGCGTCGGCTGCGCGTCTTCCTCGGTCGCGGCGGCCGCGGCGGCGCGTTCCGGATCGGCCTGGACCTCGGCCTCCTCGGGGGAGCGGGCGACGTTGACCGTGACGAAGACGTCGACCTCCGGATGCAGGCGGATCCGCACCTGATGCACGCCGAGCGTCTTGAGCGCGGCCGGCAGCTGCACCTGTTGCCGCTCCATGCTCACGCCTGCCGCCGTGAACGCCGTGGCGACGTCGCGCGGGTTCACCGAGCCGTACAGCTGGCCGCCTTCGCCGGCCTGCCGGATGATCACGACCGAGCGGCCGTCGATCCTCACGGCGAGCCGCTGCGCCTCCTCCTTGCGCTGCAGATTGGCCGCCTCGAGCTGCACCCGGCGCCGTTCGAAGTCGGCGAGGTTGGATTTGGTCGCGCGCAGCGCCTTGCCCTGCGGCACCAGGTAGTTGCGCGCGTAGCCGTCCCTGACCGTGACGACGTCGCCCATCTGCCCGAGCTTGTCGAGCCGCTCCAACAAGACCACCCGCATCGTCAAGTCCTCGTGATTACACCCAGCGGCGGCGGAGATGCGCCCAGTCCTCGACGAAGCCGAGGAGCAGGATCAGCAGGATCGGCCAGCCGAGCAGGATCATCGCCCCGTAGATCGCGCCGAGCGCGAGGCCCGGCCGCGGCCAGCGCCGGACCAGAACGTGGACCAGCGCCAGGCCCAGGAACAGATAGGGCACGACCAGGACGATCAACAGCGACCAGCCCAGATCGCCGACGATCCCGCCGACGAGCACCAGCAAGGCGGCGAGCGCGATCCCCGGCCACAGCCAACCCGGCAGCTCCAGGCGGTCGAAGTCGGGGGTCGGCCGCCGGGCCCACCCGAGGCGCACCGCCAGCAGCTGCGCGAGCATGAAGTTGACCATCACCATGAGCAGCGACGAGCTGGCGGTGAATCCCGGAATCACCGCCGCGAGGCGGGCGAGATCCGGCGAGGGCGCTTCGCTCTCCTCGAGCAGGCCGAGGTCGGTCAGGCCCTCGCGCAGGTGCTGCTCGATGAAGCCGGGCAGGCCGCCCGGCTCACCGCCCAGCAGCACGAACGCCAGCACCACCCCGATTCCGGCGAGCACCGTCAGCTGGGTCAGCAGCAGCCCGATCGGAAACCACTCGGTCTGCCCCTGATCATCGCGCCGCAGCAACGCCTGGCGTACGGTGAACAGGGCCGGCAGCGCGTGCAGAAGCGCATAGCCCAGGGCGGCGGCCATGCCGATCATCATCCCGATCATGACGATCGCGCCGATCACCGCGATGCCCGAGCCGGTCAGCCCCAGGGTCAGGCCGGCGAGCAGCACCGGGAGCTGCGCGAAGTAGACCAGCAGCATGCCCGGCAGGCCGAACAGCAGCGACATGAACAGCGCGCCGCTGATCAACCCGCAAAGGACGGCAAGGCCGAGCGGATGAGGCATCGTCGTCGCGCCGCGCTGCGCGTGGCCCGCCGCTCAACTCACCAAGAACGGCAGCAAAGCCAAAAAGCGCGCCCGCTTGATCGCCTGAGCGAGCTCCCGCTGCTCCTTGGCGGTTACGGCGGTGATCCGCCGCGGCACGATCTTGCCGCGCTCGGACACGAACCGCTGCAGCAGCTTGATGTCCTTGTAGTCGATCTTGGGGGCGTCGGCGGTGGCAAACGGGCTGGTCTTGCGGCGCCGGAAGAACGGCCGCCGGATGGTGATGGTCGGCGGCTCGCCCCCACGGCCTCCCGAACGGCCTTCGCCGTGCTCGCCGCCCCTGCGCTCCGCCCCTGGCGCTCGGTCCTGCATCGTGCTCTCCAATCAGCCGACGTCGCCGTCGGCGGCCTCGGCCTTGGCCGGGCTCTCCTCGGCGCGCTGGGAATCGCCTTCTTTGCGCCCGCCGCCATCATCACGGGACCGCTGCGAGCGCTCCTCGTCCCCGCGACCCTCGCGCGCGCGCCGCGGGCGTTCCGCATCCTCGCGCTCCTCGCGCGCGCGCCCCGGGCGCTCCTCGTCACCCTCGCGGGCGCGCCGTGGGCGTTCCTCGTCGTCGCGGCCGCGGCGTGGGCGCTCGTCATCGTCGTGCGGGCGCCGCGAGCGCTCCTCGCGCGAGGAGCGGGTCTGCATCACGATCGAGGGCGCCTCGTCGAGCTGGTCCACCTTGACCGTCAGATAGCGCAGGACGTCGTCGCTGAGCCGCTCCTGCCGCTCCAGCTCGGTGATCGCCTCGGCCGGGGCCCGCACATTCAGGTGGAGGTAGTGGCCCTTGCGGTTCTTCCTGATCCGGTAGGACAGATTGCGCAGGCCCCAGTACTCGGTCTTGGTCACCTCGGCGCCGTGCTCGCCGAGCACGCCGGAATAGCTCTCGGCCAGGGCCTGGGCCTGTTGCGGCGAGAGGTCTTGACGCGCAATGAACGTATGCTCGTAACACCGCATGTGGTCGGCACACTCCTTCGAGGGGGCGGGCGGATTCGAGGGCAGCTCGCTCACGACCTTGCGGGCGTGCACGACGGCCGGCCCGCCAAGGTCCGAAACGGGCGCGCACTATACAAGAAATGCCGATGGCGGCAAGTCCGCTTGACAGGTCCTGGCGAGGCGCTAAGAGGGACCGCTCCGAACCTCAGGCGTCCAGGCAGACATGACGAGGGCTTTCGTCTTTCCCGGTCAGGGCTCGCAGGCGGTCGGCATGGGGCGCCAGCTGTACGACGCCATCCCGGCGGCGCGCCTCGTGTTCGAAGAGGTCGACGAGGCGCTGGCCGAACCGCTCAGCCGGTTGATCTTCGACGGACCGGACGCGACGCTGCGCCTGACCGAGCATGCGCAGCCGGCGTTGATGGCGACCGCGGTCGCCGCGGTCCGGGCGCTCGAGCAGGTCAGCGGCCAGCGCCTCCCCGAGCTGTGTACCGTCGCGGCGGGTCATTCGCTCGGCGAGTACGCCGCGCTGGCCGCCGCCGGCTGCATCGGCCTCGGCGATGCGGCGCGCCTGCTGCGCCTGCGCGGGCAGGCGATGCAGAGCGCCGTTCCGGTCGGCGCGGGCGCGATGGCCGCGATCCTCGGCCTCGATCTTGTGGCGGTGGAGGAGGTCGCCGAAGCGGCCTGCGCGCTCGGCGTGTGCGACGTCGCGAACGACAACGCGCCCGGGCAGGTCGTGGTCAGCGGC
>JBOHKK010000027.1:0-28051 GCA_050729115.1 Geminicoccaceae bacterium
GACACCTACCGCGCCGATGCCGGCTTCGAGCGCACGGCGATCAGGAGCGATGCCGGGTTCG
Organism: Geminicoccaceae bacterium; assembly: GCA_050729115.1. Lineage (GTDB taxonomy): Bacteria > Pseudomonadota > Alphaproteobacteria > Geminicoccales > Geminicoccaceae > JBKPNX01. The sequence continues at coordinate 62 of JBOHKK010000027.1, forward strand.
CGGTCGACAACCTCGACCTGGTCGGGGTGTTCGCCGAGGGCGGCATCGCCCTGGACGAAGTGCGCGCCGGCCTGTTCGACGGGGCCGAGATCGCGATCTCGTTCGTCAACTGGCAGGACTCCGACGGCCACGGCGAGATCAGGCTGCGCCGCGGCACGCTGGGCGAGACGCGGCTGACGCCGCAGGGTTACTTCCACGCCGAGCTTCGCGGCCTGTCGCAGCCGCTCGCCCAGAGCACGCTCGAGGTGTTCAGCCCCAACTGCCGGGCCGACCTCGGCGACCACCGCTGCAGGTTCCCGATCCAGCCGCCCGAGCTGGGGCGGGAGCAGGCGGTGAGCGAAGGCGCCTTCTACCGCGTTGCCACCGCGGCGGGTACCGGCTCGGCCCGCTACGAGGACCGCATCTACGAGGTGATCGAAGCGGGCACGACCGCGGCGAGCCAGCCGGCCTACGACACCGGGATCGGCGCGACCACCACCGACGGCAGCGCGACCCTGAAGGCCTATGACAGCTTCACGCGCGTGGCCTTCGTCGAGGCGGTCACCGACCATCGGATCTTCACCGTGAGCGAGGATCTCTCAGGCTTCGCCGACGGCTGGTTCGATGAAGGTGCGATCACCTTCGAGACGGGTGCCAACGCTGGCCGGACCATCGAGGTCAAGTCCTGGATGCAGGCGATCCGCAGGCTCGAGCTCTGGGCGCCGACCGGGCTCCCTGTGGCGGTGGCTGATCAGCTCCGCATCTATCCCGGCTGCCACAAGCGCGTGCTCGAGGACTGCCGGGACCGGTTCAGGATCCCGGGCAGCCTCCTGTTCGACAAGGGCAACGTCCGGAATTTTCGGGGCGAGCCATACGTGCCCGGGAGCCCGCTCACGGCGGTGCAGGCTGGTCGGGGGTTTTGATGCCCTCGGAGCTCACTTCCTCGATCGGCCGGTTCGGGCTGATCGCCGCCGGCGGCTATGCCTTCGGTCCGATCGGGGCGGCGGCAGGCGCGCTGCTCGGCGGCTTCCTGTTCGGCTCGAGCGGACCGAAGATCGAGGGGCCGCGCCTTGGCGATCTCGAGGTCAGCTCGAGCGCTTATGGCGGGGTGATTCCGGTCGGGTTCGGGGTCCAGAAGGTCGCGGGCGCGATGATCTGGGCGACCGACATCGACGAGGACAAGAACACCAGGAAGGAAGGGGGCAGCCTGTTCGGCGGCGGCCAGAAGATCGTCGAGTACCGGTATTTCGCGAACTTCGCGGTCGCGTTCGGTGAAGGGCCGGCCGGTGGGGTCCTGCGGATCTGGGCCGGCGACAGGCTGATCGCGGATCTGCGCGCGGGCGCCGGCGCCCACGCCAACCACCCGAAGTACAGGTTCCGGATCTACCTGGGCACCGAGGACCAGGAGCCGGACCGGCTGATCCGGCACCACGTCGAGAACAGCGACGATTTCGACGGCGAGGACGCGACGCCAGCGTTTCGGGGCCTGGTCTACATCGTGTTCGAGGATCTGCCGCTCGACGAGTTCGGCAACCGCATCCCAGGGGTCACCGCGGAGATCGCCTGGGCAGGGGCGCCGCAGGCGGTGGTCAAGGACACGACGTTCCTGTCGGCGACCGGCTATTTCACCAGCAGTGCGGTCCTCGATTCGGAGCGGGGGTTTCTCTATTTCAAGACGTCGCCGGACGGGATTGGTCGCATTCGCACCTCCGGCATGGTCGAGGACCTGCGGGTGCCCGCGACCGAGCTCGGCATCGACCTGACCGGGGTGAAGGCGATCGACAGCCGGGGCGACCTCTATGTCACTCACGGCATCACCGAGCAGTCATTCCGCAAGATCGACGGCGACACGCTCCAGGTCGTCGCCAGCGCGAGCTTTTCAAGCCAGGTCGAGCTGGCGACGATCAGCGCCTACACGCTGACCGGCCGGACCGACTTCGCCCTCGCCCTTGGGTTCCTTTCCGCCCCGGCGCGGATCTTCTTCGCCGACGACCTCGCCGTGTTCTGGCAGGGACAGAACGTCTCCAGCCGCCCGGGCGGCCTGGTCGGTGGCCGCAGCGACTTCGGCGCGTGCGAGGCCTGGTTCGCGGCCTACCCCTCGATCGTGCTGGGCAATCCCACCGCCACGGTCAACATCCTGCACGTCCGGATGGAGCTGCCGTTCACGGTCAGCCCGGTCACCGGCTTTCCCGCGACCGTGAAGCCCAATCTGATCACGCTCGCCGCCAGCGCGTTCGGCGCATCTTTGATGACCTGCACTCAGCTCTGCTATGACGAGCAGAACGATCGGCTGCTGTTCATCAGCGTCCTCGACGGCGTGCGCCACCTGGTGTCGTACAGTGCTCAGAGCGGCGTCGTCTGGTTCGTGCCGGCCTCGGGGAATCTGCCGAGCCAGGCACGGTTCACCGACGGCAAGATTCGCTTGGTGAGCGGCACGAACGTCATCACGCGCTCGGCCGACGACGGCAGCCTGATTTCGAGCCAGAGCGGCTTCACGGGCACGAGCGGCATCGTGCGCTTCGATTCCCGCACCGGGGCGCTCTATACCCCCACCAGCGGCAGCGGCATCGAGCAGTGGCTGCCCGGGCGCAGCTCGGACGACAGCGCGCTGCTTGGCGACGTGGTCACGGTCTTGTGCGAGCGCGTCGGGCTCACCGCCGCCGACCTCGACGTCACCGAGCTCACCGACGAGGTGCACGGCTTCGGCATCGCCCGACAGATCAGCGTCCGCGGCGCGCTCGAGATGCTGGCGGCGGCTTACTCCTTCGATGCGGTCGAGAGCGATCACCAGCTGAAGTTCAAGAAGCGCGGCCGTTCGCCCAGCCGGGTGATCGCCGAGCAGGACCTCGTCCCCGTCAATGCCGGGCGCGAGGCGTTCATCGAGACGCGCGCCCAGGAGGTCGACCTGCCGCTCCGCTTCACCGTGGTCTACCAGGACCTCGAGCGCGACGCCGACATCGGTACGCAGTACGCCAAGCGGGTGGCGGGGCCAAGCAGCGCGATGCACTCGCAGAACGTTGCGACCTTCGATCTGCCCCTCATGCTCACCGCCACGGAGGCCAAGGGCATAGCACTCCGGCAGCTGCACAGCGCCTGGCTCGAGCGCACCGGCTACGAATGGCGCCTGCCCTGGACCCATGTCGACCTCGAGCCCGCGGACATGGTGCAGGTGGCACTCGACGACGGCACGCTGTTGAATGTCCGCATCCTCGAGACCGAGCTCGGCGCCAACCTCGAGCTCGCCTGGAAGACCGTGCTCGAGGAGAGCTCGAGCTACACGGTCACCGCGGTGCCGGGCGGTGGCCTGAACTATCTGCCGCAGGTCGACCCGGTCAGCTCCGAGGCCAGGCTGTTCCTGCTCGATACGCCCCTGATCCGAGACAAGGACGACGCCCTGCGCGCCGCGAGCGGGCATTACTGGGCGGCTGCCGCCTACTTCGATCCGCCCTGGCGCGGCGCGGTCCTGTTCTCGAGCGACGACGGTGCTGTGTACGTGGCGGCCGACGAGACCCTCGATGCGGTGGCCTGGGGCATCGCCCGGACGGCGCTGCCCGACACCGATCTGCCGTTCCAGACCGATACCACCAGCGCGCTGCAGCTCACCATGGTGAGCGGCAGCCTCGCCTCGGTCAGCAACCCCGAGATGCTGAACGGTGCCAATCTGGCGGCGCTGATCCGCGCTGACGGCAACTCCGAGCTCATCCAGTTCCAGAACATCGCGCTTTCCGAAGGGGTCTACACGCTCACCACGCTCCTGCGCGGGCGCCGCGGCACCGAGGTGTTCACAGGCGGCCACGCCGTGGGCGACCTGTTCGTCCTGCAGGGCGGCGATGGTGTGACCCGGCGGCCTTTGGGCCTCGACCGTCTGGGGGACACGCTTCATTACCGCGCGGTCGGTCGCGGCGGCGCGCTCCGGGACGCGCGCACTGCGCAGCTGACGCTCGCCGGCAACGACCTCAAGCCCTACGCCCCAGCGCAGCTCGAGGCGACCGGGAGCTGGGGCTCGAACGTCACCCTGTCCTGGCAGCGCCGCACCCGGGTCGGGGGTGAGCTGATCGACGGCACGGGCGAGGTGCCGCTTGCCGAGGACACCGAGGAATACGAGCTCGAAATCCTGTTGGGCAATGCCGTGGTCCGCGTGGCCAGCGGCTTGACCAGCCCGAGCTACGTCTACACGTCCGCCGATCAGACGACCGACTTCCCCGGGTTTGTGGCGCAAGGGCTGTCGAACTCCGGATTCGAGGCCGGTGACCTCTCGGGGTGGACCGTCGAGAGCGGTGGTACCTGGACGGTCGACAACGCCCACGAGAGCCTCTCCGGCGGGCACACCGGCAGCTGGTTCGTGCGCAGCACCGGCGACGGGGTGCTGGCTCAGACGGTCGACGTATCCTCCATCGCCCGGCAGATCGACCTGGGCGGGGGCCAGGCACGGGCGCGCTGCTGGCTCGCCGAGACGGCGAGCGACACCGACCAGGCACGCATCCGGCTGCAGTTTCTGGATGCGAGCGACGTGGAGCTGGGCGTGGTCGATCCTGCTTTCACCGATCCCACGGGCACGACCTTCGTTCAGATCGAAGCTCTGGGGGCGATCCCCGTCGGCACGCGCAAGATCAAGGTCAGGCTTGATGTCGACCAGGTCTCAGGCGCCTCCCCGAACCTGGCGATCGATGACGTCACCCTGGAGATCGACCCGGGCGATCTCCGCTATCTCACTTTCGCGGTCTGGCAGGTGAGCGCCCAGGTCGGTCGCGGCTTTGCGAGCGAGGCCACCGTGGAGATCGTGCCGTGAGCAACAATCTCGAGCTTGCGCAGGTCGCCGCCGCCCAGAACCAGAAGGAGGTCACGATCAACGACCAGGCCGGTCAGCTCGATGCCGGGCTGACCGACAAGGTCGACGTCGCGCTCACCGGCACCACGTCGCCCCTGGTGCTGAGCGATGCCCAGGCGCTCCGCTGCATGGTCCTCAAGCTGACCGGCACCCATCCCGGCGGGGCGTACGAGGTGCACTGTCCGACCAACAAGAAGATCTACGTCGTCTGGAACGGCACGGCCGGGGACGTCACCTTCAAGACGGTCGCGGGCACCGGGATTATGGTCAACGCCGGGGCCGTCCTGATCCTCTATTGCGACGGCACCGACGTCATCCAGCTGGCGGGTCTGGTCGCCACGATCGACGACATCGGCGATGTCGTGATCACCGCTGCCGCATCCGGTCAGATGCTGCGCTTCAACGGCGCGAGCTGGGTCAACGAGGACAGCCCCTACGACGTGGGCATGTTCATCCCGGGCACCCATGGCAACGGCGCGCTCTTGGCCCAGGTGGTGCTCACCCGCGCGGTCAGCTTCGCCGACGACTTTGCCGGCGCGCGGGCCTATGCCGGGGTGAGCGCGACCGCTGAGACCGTGCTCGACGTCCACAGGAATGGCTCCCCCATCGGCACGATCACCTTCGGGATCGGCGCGTCCACGGGCGCTTTTGGCACGGCCGGCGGCGGTGCCGAGACCTTCGGGGCCGGGGATCGGCTCGCGATCATCAACGAAGACCCGGCGGATGCCACGCTCGCCGATCTCTCGATCACCTTTCTCGGCAAGAGGACCTGACCATGGCCTGGGGTTCAGACACGGCGGCCACCCAGCTGACCGGCATCACAACGGAGCAGTTCTTCGACCAGGTCCCGACGCTCAACCCGAGGGAGACGGCGCACGTGCAGGTGTCGGTCGATTTCCCGGGCTCTCCGACCGACCACGCGATCATCGCGGTCTACACGACGCTCGACGACGGTTCTGAGGTCTGGGACATCATCCCGATGATGGAGTTCCTGATCGAGAACACCACCGACCCGAACCGCATCAGCTTCCTGGTGACGGGCGTCTACAAGTTCCGGGTCGGGATGCGCCGATCCGGGTCCACCGACACGATCACCAGCGCCGACCTGAGCCTCCGCAAAGACGGCGTCAACGCGTAATCCGTCATGGCGATTTCCCCTCTTTGGCCCAAGCCGCCGCGGTGGCCGATCCAGCCCGGCGCCGTCGATCCAAATCAGCGCTGGATCTGGCACACGCGGCCGCGCTTCATTCTGCCCCTGTGGGAGCACGCCAGCGCGGGCGCGGCGCAGCGGTACGTCCGTCTCGCACAGACGCGCAGGACGGCCAGGACGTGGCAGCTGAACACCGGCGCCGCGGCCATGCGAACCCGCTACGGCCCAGGTGTCAGCATTCCCACGGACAACGGCGCCGAGATCGAGGCGCTTGCCGGCAGCAATCCAAGCTTCGCCGCCTGGGAGCAGAACGAGTCCTACACGATCGCTCTGCTGATCAAAGGCCGATCGGGCGGCACAGGAACCAAGCACCTGTACCGGTCGGGCAGCTCGAGCACCGCCGATCATATCCTATGGCTTTCGTCCGGCACCACGCCGAACCTGCGTCACCAGCCCAGTAGCGGCGGCACGGTCACCATCACCTCGTCCGTCGCGATCGTGAACGATACGACCTGGTCGACGATCGTCGGGACATGGCGACCAGGACGCCTGGAGCTGTACGTGGATGGCTGGTCGCGGGCCTCCAGCACGACCACCGCCACAAACACCAGCGCCCTGTTCGGGATCTACCGCTGGGGCTGGGGCTTCTCGACCTCGCAGGATTTCAACGGCGACATCGCCCTGATCGCGGGCTTCGCCTCCTCCTGGACGCCCGCCATGGTGCGGCGCTGGCACGCCGATCCGTTCGGCTTCCTACGCCCATGGAACGAGTTGCCTGCGCTCTTTGGCAGTGCGCCACCTACCACGCCCCCCTCGACCGGCACCGGCGTGGTCACCTTCCTCATGGGGTAGCGTCGAATGCCGGCATGATCGACTGGATCAAGACCGCGCAGGGGCTCGCGGCGATCGTGGCCGGCGATCTTCGCGGCTATGGTCGCCTGGTGGAACCTCGGCCTCCCGCGCCTCGTGTTCTCGCCCGAGCTCGCGCCGATTCACGCCAGGATCGAGGCTGAGGCTGGCGGTCGGCGTCTCTGCGCCCGAATAGTTGATGCCGATGTATCGGGTGAAGGCAGGTGCCCGCATCACGGCTCCTTCTCACCTGCCGCCCGGAACTCCTTGTAGGTCTTGTCCCAGTCGATCCTTGGAAAAGCCACCTTCACGGATTTGAGGAAATCGTCCTGGTTCAGAGTCTCGAAGGTCACGTCCTTGTAGCGCACGTCCAACTGCATCTTCTGGATGAGCGCATCGGCACGGGGAAAGACGCGATCGAGCTCGGCATTGAGCCAGACTCTTGCCTCCTCCTCGGTGAATTTTAGGAACTGTCCCCGCATTGCATCGGGTGGATTCTCGACGACGCGTGGCAGGTAATATTCAACGATCTGCTTGCGCGACTCGTCGAGATGGCTCTGTAACTCCTTTTCGACCTTCTTCTGATGCGCTTTCAGCTCCTCCCGAAATTTCGTGAGCCGCTTTTCGAGATGCGGCTTTGCGGCCTTCAGAACAACGCGACCATGGTCCTTGCCGAGCGACGGGGTGAAGTTCTTCCGGATCTCGTTCAAAGGATCTTCGAGAGACTTGGAGGATAGCTGGCCCCTCTTTTCGATCAGATCGAAAGTCGTCCTCAAGCGCCCCTCGATATCCTTGCTGCCACCCAGCTTCTGAATGCTGGGCGGGATCGCGAGCCGATGGCGTTGGATCGCCGCACCCGACAGCTTCAGTTCGACGTACTGCAAATAGGCGTTGAAGACCCGGACCTGGCGGGCCACGTCGAACTGAACCGGCGGCGCTTCATCCAGCCGCTTCTGCACCGTCGCGATGTCTGCTTCCGCCACCCTGACGGAGGGCACCTCGATCGCCTGCGCCCGAATCCGCTCTCGCTCCTCCTCGGTCTTGGCGAACGCAATGGCGATGACCTTCGCGGCGGGCGACAGGCGGGCGAGGGCCTCGCTGACCTGACCTCTCGAGAGGCGCATCGCGTTCGGCGCTGCGTCGGAACGTTCCTCCGCTTCGAGGAAAAGGGCTGTGGGGGTGAAGATGTAGCCTGCGTCGTCGATAATCACGAGGCCGGTGCGAAGGCCCGGCGTCGAGCCAACCTCGATGCCCGCGTCGCGCAATGTCGTTACGGCATCGAGCGTGCCGAAGCCCATTCGCATGACACGTTCGTCGAAGTCGAGGCAGACGGTGATCAGTTCCGGGCCGATCGCCTGAGATAGCGCGGCGAGGGCCTCGGCTGGCTCCTTCAGAATGCCGGGAGCGGCGTAGCAGACGGACCGCTCTGCACCCGAAATCTCCCGCGCGATGCGGGCAGAATCCAGAGACAGGAAGAGCGGCCCGGTCATTTCGCGCCCTCGATCAACGCGCGCAGCACGAAGAAGAGCGAGACGATCTCCTTCTCCAACCGGACGTCGTCCATGCTGATCAGGCCCTCGTCCTCTTCCCAATCCAGGTGCAAGATCATGTTGGCGAGCTTCCGCAGGCGATGGTGGGCCGCCTCACTGGCACGACGCGGCAGACGGCTCCGAGGCCCGAAAGCGAAACGGCCTCCACAATCCCGGTTGCACAGGCTTCGGCCCGATCGAACAAAAACTCGCTCTCCATGATGCGCGCCAGAAACGCTTAGGCTGCCGACAACGCCATCCAGCAGATGAGATCGATGTCGTCCTCGCTTATCGGCGGAAGCAAGGGCGGTTGTCTGAAGGGCTCGAGCCCGCTGTCGAGAATCCGCTGAACGAGAGCGGCAGCCTTTTCGGCACCTTCGAGCTCGTCGTCCTCTAACCAGCCGCGCAGCATTACCTCTTCCCGGCGCGGCCATGGTGCCTCGACGATATCGAGTGCAAGTGACACATCACGGTCTGCCATGCCGATGGGAGGGTGGGCGCGGATAAAGTCGGCCGCGCGCAGGTTGATCGGTCGGACTCGCGGCTGGAGATTGGCGGGATCGGTCTCATGCATCCACGCCGCATGGATGTCTCGCCGCGCGACATCCCAGAACGCGAAAACCGCGTCTGCGCTGGACCACGGCGGCATCCGCCGCTCGGTGTCCTCCTCACACTCGATGAGGCGCAGACAAGTACCGGGCTCGCGCACCACGGGTTCGACCGCCTCCGCATCGTCGGGATCGGGCGCCGGCAGAGGCAGCCAGTCCGGGCCGGCGCGGACAAAGCGAAGATAGGTGCGATCGCCGATCGCAGCACAGAAGAACACGCCCGCCTCGTCGCCACGGAGCATGCCCGAGCCCGCCTTCCAGGGCATCGTTTCAATGCGGTCGCGGTCCTCCTTGAGGGCCTTGCGCAACGTCTGACGATACTCCTCACCTGTCTGCGCCGCCCCGGCCGTGCCGCCACGCTCATAGAGCGACGGGTCCTCCCGAAGCAGCTTCTCGATCTCGGCGCGCGTCTCGGCGAAGACCTGCTTGCCGCTCGCGGCCCCGCTGACCGGCGCCGCAACGCCGACGCTCGCCGCCGCCATGGCAAGCTTGTTCAGGATACGCTGCTCCAAACGAAGAAGGCGGTCGAGCCGGTCGGTGGGGAAGAAGGTGCGCAGGAACACGCGGGTGTGTGGGCTGCCGATGCGGTCGATCCGGCCGTGCCGCTGGACCAGCCGCATGGGGTTCCACGGCATGTCGTAGTTTATGATGTGGCGGCACTGTTGGAGATTGGCGCCTTCGGCCAGCACGTCTGTGGACAGCAGGATATCGAAGCGGTCGGTGCGGTCTTGCGCCTCTGTCGAGATCGGCGCGAAGCCCTGGATTGCCTGCTGACGCGAGACGTCATCCGCACCGCCCTCGCCGCTGACAACCATGATCCGGCCGCTGAACGCCTTCAGAGCCGGGTCGATTTCGGCTGCCTCGTGGACCCGTGGATACAGCCAACGCACGGTATCGTTGAAGAACGAGAAGACTAGAACCTTGCGAAGCTGTTGGGAATCGTCGTCATCGACCCCCTCCGAGATCGCTTCCGCCGCGATCGATTTCAGCTCGGCGAGCAACTGTTGCAGCTTCGGATCTTCGTCGGCCGGGATCTTCTCGGCATTGTCGAGCAGCGATTGCAGGATGTCGCGGTCGCGCTCGACGGCAGCGCGCAGTTGCTTGATGTCGTAGAGCGATGCGCTCCGGACGTGCTCGCTGGTTCCGAGTAGCGAATCCAGATCCTCGTCGTCGGCATCGAGCTCGCGCAGGAACGCGGTCGCGATCACATGACCCTTGCTCAGCGCGTCAAGGAACACGCCATGCTCCCGCACCATCTTGGCGATCGTGTTGCGGAAAGCCTCCGTCGAACTCTCAAAACGCTTCAGGATACCGGAGCGCAGGAGGCCGACGAGTGCGTGGGCGCGTCCTTCCTCTTCGGCGTCGCCGTCCTGCTTCAGGAAGAGGTCCGGCGTGTATCGGGCGAATTCCAACGCGCCGCCCCCGCCGTCGGGGTCGAGGGCCTCCTCGATACGGTCGAAGAAGCCGGGCAGCCGGGCATCAAGGTCGTAACGCACCGCGATCGGCACCGGCTTCGGAAACACAATCGTGATCGGCTGACCGTCGGGCCCTAGGATCGTGTCGCCGCTGTAGTGGCGCTTCACGAACTGCCGCGTGCGCTTGACCGTCGTGGCATCAATCACTGGATAGAGCAGATCAGGACTCAGGCTCGACGGGTCCTGACGCATTGCACGGTCGAACAGCTGGCGTACGGAGAGAATACCGTGGTCAGCCAACGCGGCGTCCTGGCGCATGAAGAAGCGCAGGAGGTGGAACAGATCCCAGAGCGAATTGTTGACCGGCGTCGCGCTCAGCAGCAGGACGTCGCGGCGCTCGCCGTACAGCAACGTCCGCAGCACGCGCGCCCGCGTCGGCGTATCGGGATTCCGGTAGTTGTGGGCCTCGTCCACCACGACGAGCTGGTATTCGTCGAGCGGCCGCGGTAGGTGCTCCTTGCCGCCCGGCTCCCCGAGCTTGGTGCGGATCTGGGTGTCGTTGGCCAGCTCCTCGTAGGACATATAGTCAAGGTAGATCTCGTACTTGCCTAGAAACTTCCTCCAGGTCGAGTCCCGGAGCTGGGCCGGGCACACGAGCAGCGCTCGCTGGCGCCGCTCGCGATAGATCTGGATGATGTCACCGGCGATGAAGGTCTTGCCCAGCCCGACCTCGTCGGCCACCAGGGCACCCCCGCGGTCGCGGATCAGCCGCAGGGCACGCACCACGCCGTGCCGCTGGAAGTTGGTCAACGGGAGGGCGCCGTGCTCCTTTTCCTCCTCGGCCAGTTCGCTGCCGTAAAGCTGATAGAGCACGCGCAGGAAGATGTCCCATGGCCGCCAGTCGGCGAACACGGCCTCGAACACTTCGGCGAGGTCGTACGGTACGGCCTCGTCCCACAAGGCATCGAACCACGCTGCAGCGTCGCCGATGATCGGATGGTCATACCGGGCGAGGTTGAGCTCGATATTGGTCGTGAGCCCGGCCCTGGTGAGGTTCGACGAGCCGGCGATGAGCCCCGCCGGCGCAGCAAAGGAACCGTTTGGCCCCGTTAAGATGTAGGCTTTGGCGTGCAGGAAAGCTTCCTCATAACGCCTGACCTCCATGCGGCCGGAGCGGAGTGCATGGGCTAGCTTGCGCAAAGCCCCGGCGCCCGCCGGCGAGAATGGCACATGATCGCGCTCGCGGCGGAGGCCGGCCTCCATTTCGGCGAGGCCCTGGCGCAGGCGGTGGCGATGCCACTGGTCGGGTGGCAAATCCGTCGGCCCGCGCCTGGGTTGTAGCGCATCCGGTTTAGGCTCGGCGCCGAGCAGCAGGCGGGTTGCGGGTACCGACTCCAGCAGATGCGCGATCTGCCCGAAGCCTGCGGGACGAGCGATGGCATCGCCGCTGGTGTATCGGCACGGCTCCCCGCGCCGTCGCCGAGCAGGATCGCCAGGGCCGCTGCCAGCGTGTTGCCGTCGCGATGGTCGATCAGCTCGGGGCGACTCATCGGCGGTCCTCCCAGGCCACGAAGTGCCTAAGTGTCGCCTGCAGCCGCTCCTCGTAGCCCCAACCTTCGTGGAAGGTCTCGAAGACGTGGCGCAGCTGCCCCGCGCTCAGCCCGTAGAGGTGGGCCACGACAGCATCGAGCTCGTGGATCATGTCGTCCTTCTCGTCTGCCGCGATCGGCCCGTACGAAACCCCGACTGCCGACGCCCACGTGGCAAAGCGCTCGTCAGGTGTGGCCAAGCGACCAGCGAGAGAAACCGTGCGCTGCCCGAGCTTATCTGCCCGGCTCGGCCGCGGGACTGGCAGTGGGTTGAACACGAAGTAGTTAACGTGCGTCTCAACGAACCGACGTGAGTACCAATCAAGTGGGATCGAGCTAAGAACGCCAAGAAGGAAGGCTTGGTCCTTCTCGTCTCCGCGAGGCCAAAGCAAGTAGGGCGCCGTGTTCGCGACGAACACGTGCGGCGGCAGCAGGGCGCAGCGAACCGTCCGGGAGTCCGTGGCGCGGGACACGTCACGAAACGCAATGCGCGGCCGGTGGCAAGGCAGCGTCTTCGGATCGCGCAGGTACGCGAGCGGGAACTCGCGGTGCGCGCTGTCGCGCTTGCTCTTGCCCGACCGCAGGCGTTTGGCGAGCAGCCACGCCATGACCTTCTTCGGGTCGGCGAAGCCGTAGTAGATGCCCGTATCAGGGTTCCAGTGGTCAAAGCTCTCGCCTTTGTAGACGGGCCAGAAGCCCTTCGGACAGGTCGCGGACTTGAGGTCCATCAACGATTTCTGGTTCGTTGCGTCCAGCTCACGATCGGGGCGCGCGCGCCAGCTCTTGCCGTCGTTCAGGTCAAGCCGGGGCGCCTTGCGGAGCCGCGCAAACACCTCGACAGACTCTTCCGTGGGCAGCAGCGGCAATGAGGCCGTGTCGTTCCACGAGAGGACGTCCGACGCGGCGAAAGCCTGTCGCCGCTTGCCCTTGCCGGCGACGAACCGTTCGTAGCTGGAGTACGGACCGCTCAGCTCCAGCGCTGCGTCCTCTACTCGCCCGCGTTCCACTGCGAGAAGTGCGATCGTCCATTGCGGATGGACTTCGGGGAATACCCAATTTTTGTTGTTCAACAGCATTGTCAGCGAGATCGCGGCGGCGTGCGCGAGCATGTGCGTACGGAACTCACTCGACCCCTTCGCTGCCATGGCGCTGCGCGGCAGAACGACGCCCAGCCGACCCCCGTCGGCGGCGATGAGGTTCCAGAACCGCCAGCAGAACGCCTTGTAGAGATCGGGATCGCCGGTCCCCATGCCGGGGTATCTTCCGGCGGTGAGCACCGCGCGCAGGCGATCGGTCGTCGCGACCTCGGCCTCGTAGACGGCGACGAGATCCGACCGGGCCTTGCGGAGCCTGGTCTTCTCCTGCTCCTGCTCGCGCTGGGTCAGCCCGCGCAGGCCCGGGAAGAACCGCGCCCAGAAGGCATGCTCCTCGAGCGTCAGCTCCTGCCAGGGAGGATTGCCGATGATGACGTCGAACCCGGCCCGGCGGCGCAGGAAGACCTCGGGGAACGCCACCGGGAAATGGAATACGTCGAGACCCGTCAATGCCTCGCGTGCCCTTGTCCTTGCTCCAGAGACCAACAACGTGTTGCGCTCTTCCTCCCAGCGATCGAGTTGGAATGTCAGGGCGGCACCCGCGATCGGCTTGGCCGTGAGCAGGTCGCAAAGCGTCTCGGTCTCGGTCAGATCGGTCCGCGCTTTGGCCATCGCCTCGCGGCCGGAAGCAATGTCCTTGATGGTCGCGTCGGCCAAGGTGGCGAGCCGCTTCAGCGGCGCCGCTGCCATGCCAAGCAGGTGTTCGGCATCAACCGCGAACATGCCGACCCCGGCGTCCTGGAACGCCTTGCGGATCTCCTCGACGGTTCCAATCCCGACCAGCGCGTTGCCGCGAACAAGCGTATGGTCGAGCAGGCTCAGCGGCAGCCCCGGCACGAACGTGTGAATCCAGATCGACAGACGGGCGAGCTGCACGGCGAGCTCGTTCAGGTCGACTCCGTAGATGCAACGCCGGGCGATCAGTCGGCGTAGGAGCTGGGCGTCCTCGATCAGGGTCTGGTCAGCCAGCTCGCCCAAGGCGTCGAGCGCGGCGGCGCGCAGGTGGGCCAGCTCGCGGCGCTCGCCAGGCAGCGGGCGCCGCGCCAGATAGTCGGTCAGCCGGCGCTCGATCCGGTCGACAGCAGCGACCAGGAAGTGGCCGGAGCCCATGGCAATGTCGGCCACGCGAAAGTCGAACAGCGCCTCCGCCGCGTCCGTGTCGTCGAGCTTGTCGAGGCGGGCCAGGTGGTCGTCCAGCGCCGGCTCCAGCGCGCCATCGAGCAGATGCTCGACCGCAAAGCTCTTGGTGAAGTAGCTGCCGGATGATTTCCGGGCGCCGGAGCGGTTGTGGAGATAGATCCCACCTTGCCGAACCACGGCGTCCTTCTTGACGGGCAGATAGTGGCCGTTCTTGTCGAGCCCAAGATCGGTGTCCGCAACGGAGAGTTCACTCTCCAGCAGGCCCTCGTAGATGGTCCCGAACTCGCGCACGCCCAGCGAGCGGAAGTCGACTGGCCCCGGCGCGCCGTCGTCGGTTTCGATGAGCAACAGCGCCCGTAGCGCGGGCTCGAAGTCCTCGTTGGGCAGCGTGATACCGGCAATGGCGGCGCCGGCCGGCGAGACCGCCGGGTCGGCAGAGAACAGTCCGCCATCGTAGGCAGGGACACCCAGCGCCGGGTTGCCATCCGCCACGGAACGCCACAGGATGCCCACCTCCTGCCACAATCCGTCACCGGGCGCCGGCCCGAGCTGCTTTCGCTCCGCCTCGGCCATCTCCTGGGCGTGCTGCTTGAGCGAGCGCCGGCGGTAGGCAGCGTTGTACCGATAAGGGAGAAGGTCGCGATCCTCGGCGTAGGCGATGAATAGGAGCCGGAACAGGGCGGTCAGAGCCATCTGATAGGTGAGGTCGAGCTCGGCTGCGGTCGGCGCGCCGAGCATGCGGGCGCGGGCTATCGCGGTCGCGAGGCCGGGCACAACGATCGCATAGATGCGCTCGCGCAACCGGGTTGCGAGATCCCCGGCGAATCGCTGCGAGCCCTCAAGGAGATCGTGTAGCGAGCCATGGGCTGCCAGCGCATCGGCTGAGAACAACAGCCAAAGGTATGCGAGATGCTCGTCCTTCAGCAGGGCCGGCTGCAACTCCACGAACGTCTCCGACCGGCCTCGACGGCCCACGCCGACGCCGACCCCCGTCGGATAGAGTCGCAGGCGGCCGCCCTGCACCATGACGACCCAGGCGAGGCTCTCCTGATCCGCCTTGTTGAGCGCGTAGGTCACCGGGGAGAGGTTGTTGAAGCGGGCGTTGTCGGCCTCCGGCGTTTCGCTGGGCTCCAGCAGCACCGCCAGTGCGGTTCGCTGCTCCTTGGCGCGCAGGAGTTTGGTCAGGTTGTCGATGCGCTCTGTGCGGAAGCCCAGGGCCGAGAGCAGCGCCTCGCCC
Organism: Geminicoccaceae bacterium; assembly: GCA_050729115.1. GTDB lineage: Bacteria > Pseudomonadota > Alphaproteobacteria > Geminicoccales > Geminicoccaceae > JBKPNX01. The sequence continues at coordinate 15,480 of JBOHKK010000027.1, forward strand.
TCCTTGCCTAGCGCCTTCCTGGCCTGTGCGCCGGCGGCTTCCCAGTCCGCCCGCCCGGGCGCGCCGCGGGCGAGCTCGTGCATGGCGAGCAGCCCCTCGTTGCGCACCCCCGGCAACGGCGTGTCCAGCGATGACAGGGCGAGCGCCAGGAAGCGCAGCGCGGAGTTGCGGTCGGGTTGCGCCAGCGCCTCGCGGCAGATGCGCTCGACCTGACCGGCGTCGACCGCGATATGGGCCGGCGGCTCCTCGCCGGCGGGGCCGCAGAGGCTGGCCCCGGCGCCGTCTAACGCGACCAGCAACACCGGCGCCGGCCGCCCCGCCCTGCGCGCCGCCCATGCCTCCTTCAGCTCGGTAACGGTCGGCTTGCGCTGGGCAACGCAGACCGCGACTTCGAGGGCGTTCTGGCCTTTCCCGACGAACAGGCTCTGCGGCTTCAAGTTGCCCTTGAGCGCCAGGGTGAACGGGCGTGCCAGCAGGCCGTCGAGGAACCCGGTCATCTGGCGCCCTCCTGCCGCAGGACCATCCTGCTGGGGTGAGTCGGCAGGTAATTGAGAGCGGCGCTGCGGTTGGTCTCGCGCTGGGCTTTGTTCGTCGTGCTCAGCAGTCGATGCGACAGGTCGATGGCGCGTGGGTCGAGGTCGCGGCGGAGTTCTCGGACCACCACCATGTGCTCTTTCAGGTCTGGAACCGAGACCGGTTCAGAGCGGTGGCGACCGAGGACGGGAAACCTGTTTCTCGGCTGCCCTTCGGACTCGACATCGTGATGATCGAGCGGAGCTCCGTAGGGGGGCTCGAGGATGGGATGCCCGAACGTCTCAGCCACCGTACCCCTGTCACATTGCAGGATCACCAATCACGAGATGGGTGGTGTAGTCCAGACCGCGCTGGGGTTGCAACCGCTGGCGAACATTGTATCAGGTACCGGGCAGCCGTTGCGTGCTTGGCCGGGCGCTCGCTCCCTGTTGAAGGTGCCTTTGTGCCGCGGCGGTGACGATCGCGCCACACTCAGGGGTTCACGAAGGTGCCCCGCCACATCCCGCGCCCGGCCTCGCGGGCCTCGTCCCGGCGGCGACATTGCCTGTCGAGTACCGCCGGTACGCCAGGCCCCCCGCACCTGCGGCCTATGTCGATTCCATTGGGTGAGAAGACCCTAGCGACCAAGCGGCTGTGGCGATCCCGCTCGACAAGGTTGCAACGAACGATCGTAGTTCGCTCTAGGGTTTTCGGCTATAGGTATGGGCACATGACCTTCAGATCTTCTGGCTGCGTATGACAGTGAGCTCCAACCCGGTGCCGGGCGGTCCGCTCCTCCTAAACGGCTTCCAGGCGGAACTGCCGGAGGAGATCGATGTCATAGTTCGTCCGATGACTGACCCCGGCGCAGTCAAGGCGGAACGCGACCGCCTCGCAGGCCACTGGTTCGTCCATTGGCACGGTGGCGAGCTTTGTTGTCTTCGCCTTAAGGCCGGCGGTCCCAACCTTGGCGGCCGCCCTGCGAGGCTCAAGGTGGCCGACTATCCCTGGCTCCTTCGCGCCCGCCTCGATGACGTGATCGCGACCGTCTTCGACCGTTATCCTGCGCTCCGTCTTCGCCCGTTCTCCTTTCTGTCTCAGCGCGACGAGATCGTTGCCACCGCGGCGAAGAGAGCCCAAATCTGCCACCCGCTGCTGTCCGGCTTTCATATCCGCCCCAAGTTCACACTGAACGCGAAGGTAGTCGAACCTTACGACGGAGCCGTCAATCTCGGGCTCTTCGTCACCCTTGGCATGCGCTACGAGGTCGACGCCGATCTCGTCGCCCTGCAGCAGGCGGGAGTCGACCTGAGCGGTCTCTACGTAATCCGGCGCCAGCCGGCACCCGGGCAGCGGCGGCTTGTCGGCCGGATCGACACGCTTGCGGATGGCGTCGTGCACTTATCCGAGGCGACTGGCGATAGCACCGCCGCCGCCACGGACGTGCGCCTGGAGGGGTCGCTCGAGAACTTTTCCCGCTGCCTGAAGGTTCTGCTCGGGAGCGGCTATGGCGCACTCCGGGACGGGATTGAAGACGTGGAGGCCAATTTTCGAATCGGTCCCGAATTCGACGCAGTGGTCGAGCGGATGGGCGAGTTCCTCCGCCGCAAGTCGCCGGTCGCCCTCGCGCAGGGCGTAGAAGTCCGCATCGGGAATCGCCTCGCCGTCGAGAACGGGGAGCAGGGCACCAGTGTCTACGTCGTCCCGCCGGTCGAGTACGTCTATGACCGCGCAGGCAGCAGGCGACACCGGTACGCGTGGACGGGCCTCCAGAACTACGGTCCGTATGACCGCACTACATTCGCCAAGAAGTCGCCGCGCATCCTGGTGGTCTACCCCGCGAGCGCCGAGGGGAAGGTGGAAGTTTTCCTTAAGGCGTTGCGCGACGGCATGCCGCCGTCCCAGCGCGGCTTCCCAAACGGGTTCGCGAAGACATTTGGCCTGCTTAATCCGGACTTTCTCCGGTGCTCTGCCCGCGTCTCCGGCACCGACTGCGCCGGGGCAGAGGCGGCCTACCGCCGTGCGATCGAGGCTTATCTTGAGAAGGATTCCGCGATCGATGCGAGCATTGTCGCGATCTTGGACGAACATGCGCAACTGCCGACGTTGCAGAACCCTTACATTCGGACAAAGGCGCTCTTTCTGACACTTGGCATTCCGACGCAGCAGGTGCGCCTAGCTACGATCAACCAGCGTCCTGCAAGCCTGCAGTACACCCTCCAGAACTTCAGCGTTTCGCTCTATGCCAAACTTAACGGAACGCCGTGGACCGTCGATCAGGACCAGGCGATCAGTGACGAGATCGTGGTGGGCATGGGCATGGCCGAGCTGTCCGGAAGCCGGACCGCGGCGCGGCAGCGCTTTGTCGGAATCACAACCGTATTCGGGGGCGACGGGACATACCTACTCGGCAATGTGTCGCGCGAATGCGCCTATGACGACTACGCGGCGATGATCCGGCAGTCGATGGTCGCCGTCTTGGAGGAAGTCAAAACACGCAACAACTGGCATCCCGACGACACGGTTCGGGTCATCTTTCACGCTCACAAGCCGCTGAAGCGTGACGAAGTCGCCAAGATCGCATTCGCCTGTGCCAAACAGGTCGGGTCAGCTCAGAACTTACAGATGGCGTTCGTGACGGTCTCCCACGACCATCCGTTCTTTCTGTTCGACCCGGAGGAGCGAGGAATCCCGGTCTCGCGCGACAGCAGCGTCATGAAGGGCGTCACGGCGCCAGCGCGGGGGACGATTGCGCGCCTCGGTCCCTGGACCCGCCTGCTAGCGGTGAATTCACACACGCTGATCAAACGTGCCCAGTCGCCGCTGCCGAAGCCTCTCCTGATCAATCTTCATCAGGACTCGACATTTCTCGACCTGGACTATCTGGCCGAACAGGTGCTGAAGTTCACGGCGCTATCGTGGCGTTCAACCCTACCGGCGGGGACGCCGGTAACGATCTACTATTCAGAGCGCATCGCGGAGCTCTTGGCGCGTCTGCGTCAGGTTCCTGATTGGTCACCCACTGCGCTTCAGACTCGATTGCGCTGGAGCCGCTGGTTCCTATGAGCGGGTTCCTAGTCGGTGCTACCGCTGGCGTGCTCCAAGCTGCCCTTGCGCAACTCAGCAGACCTGTAGCCTGGCCGGACGTTGCGTCAGGATTCGCATACCGCCTCTTCAGGGCAGCTGGGCTGCCGCTGCCACCGGCCTTTACCGAACCGCTTCGCCCCGCCACTCTTCAGATCCTGCGCCGGGCGCCTGATCTAGCAGCTTTCGGCTACGTGATGGCGGCCGCAGGCCCCGAGACGCAGGCTGATTGGGCCCAGGCCTTTGGCCGCTTGATGGGGCGCGACGTCTTCCCGCCGGATCGCAATTCCTTCATCCACAGCCCCCTCGAACTTATAGGGATCGCGCTAGGCATTTCGGAATGTGGTTCAGCCACCGACGCGCAACGCGTTTGGCTCGCGTCCACAATCCAGCGTGGCTTTGCGGATCGCCAGTTTGTCGATCTGACGGCTCAGGTGGCTGCCGCCTGTGCTGAACGGATCGTGAGCACGACCACGACCCGCCGTCGGATCGGCGACCATGAGCCGATGGTCAAAGACCTCCAGATCAGCGACCTCGTCTTTTTGACCTCGTTTGCACTCCTCGTTCCTGACTGGGCCGCTGTAGATATGGCAGTGGCAGAGCAGGAGATCCTCAGCCGGCTATTGTCGGCCCCCGCTCCCGCTCACGACGTCGCCGAGGCAGCCGGTCTTTATGTCGTGCTGAAGCGCGCGATCGATCGAACAGTCCTAGCGTCGAGATCTGATGTCGATCCCGTTGCCAGGATCGTCGCGCTGTGCCGCCGTTTCCCCCTGTTTGTCGAGCGGCTGCAGGCGCGTCAGCGCCACCGCTCCCCCTACATCGTCGAAGACGAATACGACGTCCAGGATCTCCTCCATGCGATCCTGAAACTTCATTTCGACGATGTGAGACCCGAGGAATGGACGCCCAGCTATGCGGGCAACGCGTCTCGAATCGACTTTCTGCTTCCGCGCGAGCGGACGATCATTGAAGCAAAAATGACTCGACCGAAATTGGGGCAAAAGGAGGTAACAAACGAGTTGATCAATAGATATCGCGCGATACTCCGCAGTCCGCCACGTCGATAATCTCGTATGCCTGATCTACGATCGGGATCGTCGTTGCACCAATCCGATCGGGGTAGAAGATGATCTGGCTCGCACAGGGGGGCGCCTACGCGTTGCGCCAGTAGTCTGCCCGTCCGGGACTTAGGACGGTCCCACCTAGCTGTGACGAACGGACACCCGCTTGGTCATCGCTGCCGAGCCAAGGGCGCAGCCCGGGGACCGCCAGCGCCGCGCTGCTCCTGACCCTTTTGCATTTCGTCGACGCAAGCGGCCATTCACGGATGACTGCCTCTCCTTCGGAAAGGACGTTGGTTGCGGGGGCTGCAACCACCTTTGCCGAACAGTTATGGCGTGGGCTCGACCGTACGGACCGACCTACCCACCTTCGGAGCCATGACGAGGCACCGACCTCGCAGGGAAACTCAATCCCCGGCAGCATCGATCGACCTTGCCAAGACACCAAGGAGACAGCCCCTTCATCGCGATTAGAGCTTTTCCCGATTAGACGGAACATAGCCGGCGTGGGCGAGGTAGTGGGCGCATTCGGCGGGAGTGAAGGCGTCGAGGAGCTGGCCGAGGATGTGCCAGAGCGCTTCGATGCTGCGGGCGGCCGCAGATCGAAGCCGCGCCTTGAGCTTGGCGAACGCCAGCTCGATCGGGTTGAGATCGGGACTGTACGGCGGCAGGTAGAGCACGCGGGCGCCGCACCCCTCGATCGCCTTGCGCACGCCCTTGACCTTGTGTGCCTTGAGGTTGTCCATCACCACGATGTCGCCCGGGCGCAGGGTCGGTGCCAGAACCTGCTCGACGTAGGCCAAGAAGCGCGCGCCGTTGATCGCGCCATCGAACACGCCAGGCGCGCTCAGGCCGTCGTGGCGCAGCGCGGCGAGGAAGGTCGTGGTCTTCCAGTGACCGTGGGGCACGGCGGCCACGACCCGTTGGCCGCGGCGCGCGCGGCCATGCCGCCTGGCCATGTTGGTCGCGGCCCAGGTCTCGTCGATGAACACCAGCTGCTCTGGCGTCAGCTCCGGCTGCTGCGCGCGCCAGACGCGCCTTGCCGCGGCGACGTCGGGCCGGTCCTGCCCGGCGGCGTGGGCGGTCTTTTTTTTCGCGTCAGCCCGCAGGCGGCAAGGAAGCGGCTGATCGCGGACCGGCTGACCGCGATGGCCTCGGCCGCCAGCCGGGCCTGCAGTTCGGCGATGGTGAGGTCCGGTTCGGCCGCCAGGAGCGCCTCGACCCGCGCGGCCTGGTCGGCGAGCTTGGCGCGCTTCCAGCCGCCGATCTGGTCGGGCGCGAGCGTGCCGCGTTGGCGCCAGCGTTGCATCAGCTTGACCACGAAGCTCGGGCTGACGTCGTACTGGGCGGCGGTCGCGTGGCGCGAGGCACCACCCTCGACCGCCCGCACCACGCGTTCGCGCAGATCGATCGAATACGGTCGTGTCATTCACCGCTGGCCTCCTCAATCCAGCAGCCAGGTTGAATCACAACAACCGCACGTTGTGAATCCCAAATCGATTCCGTCTTTCCGGATGCTGCTCTAGCCTCCCCCATCCTGGTCGCGACGAGGTCCTCGCTCCTGCTTCCATACCATACGCCGTGATCGTCCGGTTGAGGGGAACCTGATCGTTCATCGCACCCCAGCGAAAAGAGTGTTTGGTGCGAGCGCGCTTCCCTCCGCCAGTCTGCCCATTTGGGATATTCTTTTTCCGCTCCTGATCAGCGGTCGGAAACCCGCAGAATGTGGGCTTCTCCGGCCATTTGTCCGAACCACGAGGACGGCCTCCGAAGCCCATTTTGGGCCATTTCCTGCCTCTCTCTGACCCCTTTCTCTGACGCAACCGAACCACGGCCATTTTGGTACGGATGTTGGAAGCTCGATAATTCAATGAGTTGGAGGACGCCCGAAGGGGAGCGGGTTTGAAAGAATCCCGCTCGGGCGGAGTGAACCGGGATCGAACCGTTTGGCTCATTGTGTCTGCTTCAGGCCGCACAGCGGACCTGTCATGGGGAGGCTTCGACCGGCTGGTCGTGTGAAGGGCTTCGGATGCCGGCCGGTCGAGATGTAGCGAGCAGCACCGAGGGCCGGCCGTGTGAAGGGTTTCGGATGCCGGCCGGTCGAGATGTAGCGAGCAGCACCGAGGGCCGGCGTCGGAAAGCCGCCAGGGAAGGAACCCGCGGGGCCGGGCCCGGCTCTGGGGTCTATGGGGATTTGCTGGTTGTCGACGGCCGAGAGGGGCAGGGTCGATGGCGGCGCGCGGACGCTCGGTGGGCGGAGCGATCGCGACAGGCGCGGCGCAGAGAGCGGTCTCGCGCGCCCAGGCTGGCCGAGGTCGGTGCGATGGGCGGTCCGGGGCGTCGGCTCGAGCGGACGAGGGTGTGATCGGGCGGTCGCCGGCGGCGCCGGCCTGCGGCGGGCTTGCGCTGCGGTGAGGCACTGATGGGGGTCATGCCGCTGCGGTCCTGATGCCGGGTTCGGACGATGGCGGATCGCGCGGGCCGCCGCCGCGCTCAAAGGTCTCGTCGACGATCATGCGCCCGCCGCAGTAGGGGCATGGCGGGCGATGGGCGGTCGGCGCGGCGGCGGCTCTGGTCATCTGGTCGCGCTCCGTTGGCGGCTCGGGTGCGGCGAGCAACTCCCTGACGCGGGCGATGTCGGCCCTGCGGGCGGCGCTCGCAAGGAGCCCGTAGTGGCGGATGCGATGGAAGCCCTTGGGCAGGACGTGAAGCAGGAAGCGCCGGATGAACTCGTTCGGCGCCAGCGTCATGGTGCGGTATCGCTCCTGCCCGTTGCGACGGTAGTCCTTGTATCGGAACGTGACGCCGTCCGCGTCGAGGGCGACCAGCCGGCGGTTCGAGATCGCGACGCGGTGGGTGTAGCGCGACAGATAGGCGAGCACCGCCTGCGGCCCGGCGAAGGGTCTCTTGCAGTAGACGAACCACCGCGGCGTCTGGAGCGGGACGAGGAAGGCGGCGAAGGCATCGGCGTCGGCGAGATGAGCGTGCTCGCCGAAGAACTGCAGCTTGCTGGCCGCATGCGCCGCGGCGAGCTGCTCCAGCATCAGCCTGCGGAAGAGCGTCGAGAGCACGCGCACCGGCAGGAAGGAGCTCGGCTTGCCCGCGACCCACTCGGAGCCATCGGCCGAGAGCCCGCCGCCCGGCACGATCATGTGGACGTGCGGATGATGGGTCATCGCCGAGCCCCAGGTGTGGAGCACCGCGGTGATGCCGATCCTCGCTCCGAGGTGCTTCGGGTCGGCGGCGATCGTCAGCAGCGTCTCGGACGATGCCTTGAACAGAAGATCATAGATCACCGCCTTGTTCTGGTAGGCGATGTCGGCGATCGCGGCCGGCAGGGTGAAGACGAGGTGGAAGTAGGGCACCGGCAAGAGCTCGGCTTCGCGCTCGGCCAGCCAGTTCCTCGCGGCAGCTCCCTGACACTTCGGGCAGTGGCGGTTGCGGCAGCTGTTGTAGGCGATCTGGGTGTGGTCGCAGTCCTCACAAGCCGCGACATGGCCGCCGAGCGCCGCGGTGCGGCAGCTCTCGATCGCGCTCATCGCCTGAAGCTGGCCGAGGCTGACGTGACCGGCGTTGGCGTCACGCCACGCCGCCCCGTGGTCGCGGAAGATGTCCGCGACCTCCAGAGCAGGACGGGCCATGAGCCCCGGGCGCTATGCCAAGGGCTCGGGCCTCTTGGCGATCAGCGGCGTCAGGCGATCGAGCGGGCTCATGACCGCGCGGATCGTGTTGGTGGCGACGCGGGCGTAGAGCGCGGTGGTGTCGAGCTTGGCGTGGCCCAACAGGACCTGGATCACGCGGATGTCGATGTCCTGCTCCAGCAGGTGGGTGGCGAAGCTGTGCCGCAACGTGTGCGGCGTCACTCGCTTGTTGATCCCGGCCGCCGCGGCGGCGGCGTGGACGGCGCGGTTGAGCTGACGTGTGGTCAGGGGATTGACGGGGTCCCGCCCCGGGAACAGCCAGCCCTGCGGCAGCATCACGCCGCGGCGGCGCCCCTCCCGCCACCAGGCACGCAACAGCGCGAGCAGTTGGGGCGAGTGCATCGCATGGCGATCTCTGCGGCCCTTGCCCTGCTCGACCCTGAGCATCATGCGCGCGCTGTCGACGTCGCCGACCTTGAGCGCCACGACCTCGGCGACGCGCAGCCCGGCGCCATAGGCCGCACTGAGCGCCGCCTTGTACTTCGGTCCCGGCGCCGCCTCGAGCAGGAGCGCGATCTCCGCCGCGCTTAGCACGAGCGGCAGCTTGCGCGCCTCGCGCACGACCGTGAGCCGGCGGGCGAGATCCGGCCGCTCGAGCGTCACGGTGAACAGGAAACGCAGGGCCGAGACCGCGCTGTTGATGCTCGGCGCGCCGACACCGCTCTCGGTTTGATGCAGCTGGAAGCGGCGCACCTCCTCGGCCGTCGCCGTGTCGGGCGCGCGGCCGATGAAGGCCGCGAACGTCCTGACATGCCGGACGTAGTCGTGGCGCGTCTTCGCGCCGATGCCGCGCACGGTCATGTCTTCGATCATGCGCCGGCGCAGCGGGCTGATGGTCGCGTCGCTCATCGGGGGCCTCCCGTCTCGAGGTGAGGTTGCACACCCCTCGATCCTCCAGACGGCACCCCCGCCCCGTCACCCCAACCCGTTCAGCTGATCACCACCGCCACCGCCCAGCGCGCCATCTCGCGTGCAGCGCCTCCCGCGCAAGCGGGTTCGTTCGATGGCCCAATGCGGACCATTGCGCTGTACAAAGCTGGTCAAGATGGCGCCCGAGTTGTCCGCCACAAACACTATGTGGTGGTCCAGCTAGCCGACGGCCCGGTTCGCTGAGATCCTGCACCTCCCGGCGTGAGAAATCGGGAGCGAAGAAACGCCGACAAATCAGGAGGTGAGATGCGCCTATGAGCGGTCGACAGATGTCCGCCCAGAGGCGCAAGCATCAGATCGCCGCTGGGCGCCGTCTCAAGCGCCGAGCCGGACCTTCGGATGCTTGCCTCATCCGGAGAACCGACGCATGGTTGCCGTTCCGGAGGCGGCAGATGGGAGTCTTGGAGGATACCACGTAGCGGCCTTGACGCACGATTCCCGGCGCCGATGCCGGAACGGTGCACTGACCTCCCCGAACCGTTTTCGGATGGACCTGGTAAAATGTTTCGATGATCAAGGTGGCGAAAATGCCTACCGACGTACCAATAGGCCTGGCCTATCTTGACAACCTTCATAATGCTTCTGCGATGACCCAACGTGTTACAGGATTGCAGTCTCGCAAACAAATTGATGACCTACGAATGATAGGGACGTCGTTGTCCGCGTTTTACCAAGCAGCTACGTGTCATCGCAAATGCCACGGAGGGGCTCATATTTTGGAGTCGTTGACGGCACGCGTTTATAATCTGACACACGCTGCATTCAATTTGATTGTCGCTGGGTTCTATGATGAGTCATTTCTTTTGATGAGAAGTATTAGCGAAATATACAATCTCATGGCATTCTCGGTTGTCGACAAAAATGCTCTGCGGGATTGGTTATATTCTGATAAAAAGACGCGACTTATGAAGTATTCTCCTGTCAAAGTACGTCAATTACTTGAGAAAAGCGGTGAATGGCCTGTTTACATTGAACATGAATGGTACAGTAAAATCTGTGAGAAATATACTCACATTACGCCTAGCACGCGACCTAACATGCATAACGAAATAGGGCTGGCTACTGTGGGAGGCGTTTTCCAACAACAAGGGATGGAAAACGCGTTGGATGAGTTGGCCACTCTTGCCGGCATGACGGCGATGATTATCTGTCAGTATTTTAACTTTGACGATCTTTTTGCTGAAATCGACTCTCATCTTAATGAAATTGCTCACAGAGGTGCTGGCGAGACCTAGCTTGACGCCGTCCGTCACAAGATATAGATTAGGCGACACTCGCAGAATCTTCGTCCGGCAGCCCGTCCAGCCCCTGGAGCGGGCTGTTTTGCTTCGGAGAGCTTACCTGTTGTTTGCGACGTGATGTCGCTCAGGCGAGAGGGACTTCGAAACGTTCTCTACTCGGCGCTTCGCTCGGCTAACCAATTGAGAATGCGGGTCCTTCCTGGAGTGAAACGGGTTCGGGGGGCCCCCGCCCGATACTTCGCTAGCGACAGGCCGAAAATTCGGGTTCGCAGTTCGCACCCAGGCGTCGCACCCGGCGGCCTGAAAGCCGCAGAATTGCTGGCATTTTGAGCGCTACCGGGTGCGAACCTACCGTCGCAGCCCGTCGCACTGAGGCCCATCTTCGACACCGCGGTTTGAATGATATCGGCTTCTCAAGCGCTTACGGGGCGCGCGGGCGGCCTTAGCACTACATCTGGGAGGTGTCGGCGAGGGTGGCGGCCTGGGGAGCGGCGGCGCGGATGTTGGGCGGCAGCGCGACGCCCAGGGTCTGGAACAGCTTGCCGGCGCAGCCGGTGGTCGGAGTGCGCAGGATGAAGCGCTTGCCGTCCTGGTCGGCCTCGACCTCCTGGAGGCGATCCAGGTCGCGCCGCACGTCGTCCCATTCCGGGGCGAGACCGGCGGCCGCGAGGCGGTCCTGGAGTTCCTTGCGCAGCACCAGGGCGAGGAACGAGCAGAACACGTGGCCGCGGATGGTGGCATCGCACTGGTGGAAGATGGGTCGGGTGGCGAGCAGGGACTTGGCGCTGCGGAACAGCTGCTCGACCCCTTGCAGCTCGCGGTAGCGCAGCATCGCCTGCAGCGGATCGAGCGTGGTGTTGGTGCGCAGCACGAAGATGCCGTCGAAGCGCGCGTCCTCGGCCACCCGCTTCTCATCGATGGCAAAGCCCGCTGCGGGCGCCTTCAGGAAGCGGCGGTAGCCGGCGTTGCCGACCAGGGCCTTGTCGCCGCGCCGGAGCGCCCGGCGCAGGTTGGCCACGATCGCCACGCGCTCGGCGGCATCCTTCTCGGCCTCGGCAAGGTTGCGACAGACGACCCACCGGGTCCGGCTGCGCCGGCCCGAGGGCAGGCTCGAGCGGCGGCCACCGAGGGTCACCGCCTTGGCCTCGAGCTCGGTATCCGGCCGCCCCTGGCGCGGAATGACGAGCGGCACGAACGGGCCGTCGTCGTCGAGGACCAGGGTGCGCACCTCCTTGGTGCTCCGCTCGCGCACGCCGAGAATGTACTCCAGGCCGCGCGCCTCCAGGGCGGTGATCGTCGCGGCGCTGATCATGCCGCGATCGGCCACCACGCACACCCGAGAGATGCCGAACCGCTGGCCGAGCCGATCGACCACCGGGATCAGGGCCGTGACGTCGGTGGTGTTGCCGGGCCACATCTCGCAGCACAGCGGCCGGCCGCGCTGATCCATCACCACGGCGACGATCATCTGCATCAGGTCGGGGCGATGGTCCTTGGAGTGGCCGCGCTGGCCCAAGGTCGCGCCGCCGGCGCCCTCGAAGTCGAGGCTGGTGGTGTCCATGAACACCACCGACAGCTCACTGAACAGGTCCTTGCGCGCCTCGAACAGGCGCTCCTCCACCAGGTCCTTCGTGCAGCGCGGCGAGAACGGTGTCCGCCCCATCTGCTCCGACCCTGGCAGCTCCTCGCCGAGCCAGCCCATGGTCCGATAAAGGTGGTGCAGCGCAAGCTCCGCGGTGCCCTCAATCCGGTAATCCTCGCGCCAAGTGTCGGCGGCCCGGTCGGAGCCCGCCACCATGAGCCGGTGCAGCACGGTGAGGAAACAGGCGCGCTCCAGTGAGAAGCCAAAGCTACGCTCGGCCGCCAGATCCTCGATCACCGCCCGACAGCCGGTCGCGCGCCACAACCGCTCGAAGGCGAGCGGTGGTCCGATGCGCCGGGTGGCCAGGGTCGGCACGCCGTCCTGGTCGATCAGCGAGAGAATCATCGAGCGCTGCGCCAGCCGCGCCGCCGAGCGCGCCAGACGATCGAGATCGCCCTTG
>JBOHKK010000028.1:0-27724 GCA_050729115.1 Geminicoccaceae bacterium
GGTACCCTTGGGGTGGTTGGGAGGGGGAGCGGGCCGGTGCGAGCTGATCGAAAAATGCGCTAGCCGAGCCCCTCGAATGGCACGATGGTGGACTTGACCGTGCGCATCGCCATCGCCGCCGCGATCGCCTCGGCGACGCCGGCTGCGGTGAACGGGAACAGCGTCTGCATGTCGTACCAGGGGTAGCGCTCGCGCGCGCGATCGAGCATGGCGATGCCGTGCGGGATATCGTTCGCGGTGAACGCCCAGCTCCCCAGAACGTTGAGGTCCTTGGTGCAGATCCGGTGCCAGTTGGTCGAGATCGCGCCGGCATCGGTGAACTGGCCCATCTCGACGTAGGTGCCGCCATCGCGCAGCATCTCGATGCCCTCGGGCCCGGCGGACGGGTGCCCCGAGCAGTCCATGACCAGATCCGCGCCGAAGCCGCCGACGATCGCGCGGACGGCCGCGATGCGCGCTTCTGGGGTCGTGAATTCATCAAGGTTTACCGTGGCCTCGGCGCCGAACTTACGACAGAGCGCGAGGCGTGGCTGCTGCGGCGCGCCGACCACGATCACCCGCCCCGCCCCCATCTCCCTGGCCGCGGCGGTCGCGAGCACGCCGATCGGGCCCGAGCCCTGGATCACCACCGTCACGCCCCAGGGAAAGGCGCCGATCCGCTGCGCGCGCGAGAACGCGCGGATGCACGAGGTGAGCGGCTCGGACAGCGCGGCGAGGCGAAGTGGCATCTCGTCCGGCAGCTTGTAGATCTTGGTCCCCGGCAGCGCCTCGAGATCGACGTAGACCATCTCGGCGAAGCCGCCCCAAAGGTGCGGCGGCCGCTCGAAGCCGAGATAGCGGCCGTAGTAGACCGGGGTCAGGCACTTGTTGGCGGTCTCCGGGTAATGGGTGCACCAGTAGCAGGCGCCGCAGGGCATGAGCGGCGGCAGCATGACCTTGGCGCCGACCTCGAGATGCTGGCCGGTCCAGTCGGTCGCGAGCTCATCGCCCTTCTCGACGATCACGCCGGCAAGCTCGTGCCCCAGCGTGATCGGCCAGGGCAGCGGCTTCGGCCAGTGCCCCTTCAGGATGTGCAGATCGGTGCCGCAGACGCCGCAGGCGCCGATCTGGATCAGCGCCGCTTTCTTGCCCACGGCCGGCCGCGGCACCTCGCGGATCACCGGCGGCGCCCCCGGCCCATCGAACGTCGCGACGCGGACGCTGGTCATGATTCCTGCGGTCTTCCAGTTCAATCGTATGCGAAGGGATCGAGATAGCTCACTCCTGTCCGCTCAACGTTTCTGACATTTCGGGTGACCAGGACCAGCCCATGGACCTGCGCGGTGGCCGCGAGCAGGCCGTCCACCACCGGCACCTGAAATCTGCCCTTCATCCAGCCCCACAGTCGGGCCACTTCGTAATCGACGTCCAGGATGCGTCGCTTGTGCTTTTGGGTGACTTGCTTGAGCCAACCGTCGAGCTCAGCTGCCCTCGCCGGATTGCGCTCCCTGACGCGTTCTGCTCCTGCTCTTATCTCGCCGAGCACCAAGACACTGAGATAGATGGTCGAAGTGTCAACTTTGGCGAACCATTGACGAACCTTAGGATGGCAACGGTCCTGTCGCCGCACCTCAGAAATGACATTGGTGTCGACCAGGTACATCAGAACTCGACGTCGCGTCCGTAGTCACGGGGACGCTCCAGGTCTACGCCTTCGAGCGGGCATTCGAGCAGCAGCTCCTTTAGGGTCGGCGTTCGCTCCCGCAACCGTTCGAACTCCTCGGCCGCGACCACCACGACCGCGGGCTTGCCTCGCCGGGTCACCGTCTGTGGCCCTTCCTCAGTTGCCTTTTGCACCAGCTCGCTGAATTTCGCCTTGGCCGTCTGCAGCTGCCATTCCATAAGCGCCTCCCTAGCTGACCAGACTGGTCAGATGATGCAGGGACGCTCTGTTGTCAAGCCTCACAGCGGGATGTTGCCGTGCTTCTTCCAGGGGTTCTCGAGGCGCTTGGTGCGCAGCCAGCGCAGCGCGTGGCAGATCCGCAGGCGGGTGCGATGCGGCATGATCACGTCGTCGATGAACCCGCGCGAGGCGGCGACGAAGGGGTTGGCGAAGCGGGTGCGATACTCCTCGGTCCGGGCCTCGATCTTGGCCGGATCGCCGATGTCGGCGCGAAAGATGATCTCGACCGCCCCTTTGGGTCCCATCACCGCGATCTCGGCCGTGGGCCAGGCATAGTTGACGTCGCCGCGCAGATGCTTGGAGCTCATGACGTCGTAGGCGCCGCCATAGGCCTTGCGGGTGATCAGCGTGACCTTGGGCACGGTCGCCTCGGCGAACGCGTAGAGCAGCTTGGAGCCGTGGCTGATGATGCCCCCGTACTCCTGCCCGGTGCCCGGCAGGAACCCCGGCACGTCGACGAAGGTCACGATCGGGATGTTGAAGCAGTCGCAGAACCTGACGAAGCGCGCCGCCTTGCGCGAGCTGTCGATATCGAGGCAGCCCGCGAGCACCATCGGCTGGTTGGCGACGATGCCGACCGTGGAGCCCTCCATGCGCGCGAAGCCGACCACGATGTTCTTCGCATAGTCCGGCTTGAGCTCGAAGAAGTCGCCTTCGTCGACCACCTTCGCGATCAGCTCCTTCATGTCGTAGGGCTTGTTCGGATTGGCCGGCACCAGGCTGTCCAGCGATGCGGTCTCCCGCTCCGCCGGGTCCGCGCTCGGCCTGACCGGCGGCTTCTCGCGATTGCTGGGCGGCAGGAAGTCGATGAACCGGCGCACCTCGTGCATGGCCTGGACGTCGTTGTCGAACGCCAGATCGGCGACGCCGGAGCGCCGGGTGTGGGTGGCAGCGCCGCCCAGCTCCTCGTGGGTCACCGTCTCCTGGGTCACGGTCTTGACCACGTCCGGGCCGGTGACGAACAGGTACGAGCTGTCCCGGACCATGAAGATGAAATCGGTCATCGCCGGCGAGTACACGGCGCCGCCGGCGCACGGTCCCATGATCACGCTGATCTGAGGGACCACCCCGGAGGCGAGGACGTTGCGCTGAAACACGTCGGCGTAGCCCGCGAGGCTGGCGACACCCTCCTGGATGCGCGCCCCGCCCGAGTCGTTGAGGCCGATCACCGGCGCACCGACCCGGATCGCGTGGTCCATGATCTTGCAGACCTTCTCCGCGTGCGCCTCCGAGAGCGAGCCGCCGAACACGGTGAAATCCTGGCTGAACACGAACACCAGGCGCCCGTTCACGGTCCCGGAGCCGGTGACCACGCCGTCGCCTGGAATCCGCTGCTCCGCCATGCCGAAGTCGCTGCACCGGTGCTCGACGAACATGTCGATCTCTTCGAACGAGCCGGGATCCAGAAGCAGCTCCACGCGCTCGCGCGCCGACAACTTGCCGCGCTTGTGCTGCGCCGCGATCCGCCGCGCGCCCCCGCCCATCCGGGCGGCTTCGCGCTTGGCGTCGAGCTGCTCGACGATCTCCTGCACCGGCGCCCCCTGTCGCAGGTTGCCACACCGCAAACGGCTGTCCATAGCATCGGCGCGGGCCACGAGCAAACGCCAGGCAAGAAAATCGGGCATTCTCGGTCACTCTCGGCGCCCTGGCCGCCCCTGGCCGTGCTTTACATGACAATCCGCCTGAACTACCCCAAAGATCCGAAAGCGGTGGGGAGGCTTGGATGGCGAAGGTGGACAAATGGCTCGAGGATCTCGGTCTCGAGCGATATGTCGAGCTGTTCGCCCAAAACCACATCGACCTCGACGTTCTGCCGGATCTGAGCGAGGCGGATCTGGCGCAGCTCGGCATCACGCTCGGCGACCGCAAGCGCCTGATGCGGGCGATCGCCAGGCTGGCGGAGGCTCACGCGCCGCCAGCGCGCGCCGAGCCTCCGGCCAAGCCGGCCACGACCGTCCCCATCGGCCGCGAGGGCGAGCGCCGCCAGCTGACCGTGATGTTCTGCGACATGGTCGGCTCCACGGCGCTCTCGGCCCGGATGGACCCGGAGGATCTGAGTGAGGTGATCCGCCGCTACCAGGAGGCCTGCGCCGAGGTCATCGGACGCTTCGATGGCTACATCGGCCACTACGTCGGCGACGGCATCCTGGTGTACTTCGGCTTTCCCCGCGCCCACGAGGACGATCCGGGGCGCGCGGTCCAGGCCGGGCTGGAGATCGTCGAGAAGGTGCAGGCGCTGAACGCCGAGATTGCGGCGCCGGGGGTCGATATCGCGGTTCGGGTCGGGATCAACACCGGACTGGTGGTCGCCGGCGACATCGGCACCGGCGAGTTCCGCGACGAGATGGCGGTCGTTGGGGAAACTCCCAATGTCGCCGCCCGCTTTCAGGCGCTGGCCGAACCGGGCACCGTGCTGGTCGGGGAGAGCACGCGGCGGCTGGTCGAAGGCCTGTTCGTGTTCGACGAGCTCGGTCCACGCACGATCAGAGGCATCGACCGACCGATCGCCGTGTTCCGCGCCCGCGAAGCGAGCGCGCGCAGTCGTTTCGAAGCCACGGCGATTCGCGGCCTCACGCCCCTGGTCGGTCGCGACGAGGAGCTCAACCTGTTGCTGTCCCGCTGGGCCAACGCCAAGGAGGGCGAAGGGCAGGTGGTGCTGCTCACCGGCGAGCCGGGGATCGGCAAGTCGCGCATCATCCAGGCTTTCCGCGAGCTGCTGCGCGCCGAAGAGGTCACGGTGCTGCGCTATTTCTGCTCGCCGTTCTACGTGCACAGCGCCCTGCACCCGATCCTCGATCAGCTCGAGCGCGCCGCGCAGCTGAAGAAGAGCGACCCGCCCGAGGTCAAGCTGGACAAGCTGGAGGCGCTGCTCAGCCAGGGGACCAGTCGGGTCGCTCGGGCGGCCGCCCTGCTCGCGCCGCTCCTGTCGATTCCCACCGGCGAGCGGTATGACGAGCTCGACATCGCCCCCGAGCGCAAGAAGACCCTGGCGCTCGAAGCCCTGCTCGAGCAGCTGGCCGGGCTGGCGGCGCGGCCGGTCCTGATCATCCTCGAGGATGGCCACTGGATCGATCCCACGTCCGCCGAGCTGTTCCAGCTGATGATCGATCGCATCCAGCGCATGCCGGTTCTGGTTTTGATCGCCTACCGGCCCGGCTTCAGCCCGCCCTGGACCGGATTTTCCCACGTCACGTCGTTGTCGCTCGGACACTTGAGCCACCGGCAGGCGGCGGCGTTGGTCGACAAGGTGATGCGCGGGCGAAAGTTGCCGCCAGAGGTGCTAGAACACATCGTCACCCGGACCGACGGCGTGCCTCTGTACGCGGAGGAGCTGACCAAGACCCTGCTCGATTGCGGGGCGCTCGAGCTGGTTGGCGACAGCTTCCGCCTGACCCGGCCGCTGCCTTCGCTGTCGATTCCGGAATCGCTGCACGACTCGTTGATGGCACGCCTGGATCGGCTGTCGGACGTCAAGGACGTCGCGCATCTGGCGGCGACGCTCGGCCGGGTGTTCAGCCACGACCTGTTGACGGCGGTCTCGCCCCTCGATGCGGCGACCCTGGGCCATGCGCTCGAGCAGCTGGTCGACGCCGAGCTGATCTATCGGCGCGGCACCCCGCCCGATGCGATCTACGAGTTCAAACACGCCCTGGTCCAGGATGCCGCCTACAACAGCCTGCTGCGCAGGAAGCGCCTGCAGACAGGCGGATCGCCGAGGCCCTCGAAGAGGGCTTTCCCGAGACGGTCACCGCCAAGCCCGAGCTGCTGGCCCACCACTTTCGCGAGGCCGGTCTCCCGGCGAAGGCGTTCCCCTACGCGATTCGCGCCGGCGAGGCGGCGATCGCCCGCTACGCGCCGATCGAGGCGCGCGCCCGCTTCCAGGAGGCGCTCGACCTGGCGCACTCGCTGCCGCCGTCGGAGAACGCGTCGCGCGCGCAGATCGAAGCGATCCTGAAGCTGGCGAGCGTCGCCCAGAACCGGGGCCACTACGAGAACGACCTCAAGAGCCTCGAGCAGGCGCGGGCGTTGGCCGAGAGCCTGAACGATCGCGAGTCGCTCTGCCGGATCAAGTACTGGATGGGCCGCATCAACTACATCTTCGGCCGCTTCGAGCAGGCGGTCGAGTTCGCCGGCAAAGCCTTGCTGATCGCCGAAGGTCTGGGCGGCGCCGACGCGTACACCGCCGATCCGGTCAATCTGCTCGGCCGGATCCACTGCCTGCGCGGCGAGCCGCGCGAGGCCATCACGCACAGCGCCCGCAACGTGCAGCAGATGCACCGGCTCGGCAACCGCATCGAAGAAGCGGCCATGTCGGGCGTCCTGGCGTTCGCCTACGGCATGCACGGCGAGTTCGACGAGGCGTTCGAGGCGGCGAGTCACGGCATCGACCTCGGCCGTAAGATCGAGCATCTCCCGACCCAGGCGGCCTGCGTGTTCTTTTGCGGCGTGGTCCGAGGCTGGCACGGCGATCTCGACATCGCAGTGCCGGAGTTCGACGAGGCGCTCGCCTTGTGCGACAAGTCCGGCGACGTCTTCCGCAAGTACCTGGCGCATGGCTGGCGGGGGCAAGGCTATCTGATGGCCGGCCATCTGCAGGCCGCCGCGGTCGACCTCGAGCGCTGTCTCGACCTCGGCGACCAGATCGGCACGACCTTCCATCGCGGCGCCTTTCAGGCCTTCCGCGCCAAGCTGCACCTGCTCAATGGCGAGGTCGGCGACGCGCTCCGCGACGGCGCCGAGGCGTTGAAGGTGGCGAGCGAGACCGCTCAGGCCTGGAGCCGGTCGATCGCGCTCAGGATCCATGCCGAGACCCTGCTCGCCCTCGAGCCGCCCCGGATCGAGCAGGCCGACGAGGAGGTCCGGACCGCGATCGCCATCCAGGAACGCCGGGAGTGCCTGTTCGATCTCGCGTACGCCCGGCTGGCGTACGGTCACGTCTGTGCCGTCAAGGGCGATCGCGAGGGGGCGCTGGAGGCATACGCCTTGGCCGGGCGCATGTTCGAGGCCATGGGCGTGAGCCCCGGCCAGAAGCGCGTCGGGGCCGCGCTGGCCGCGCTTGATGCGGGTGAACCGCCCCTACGCGCTTCGTTCGCAGTCGACGAGTCCAATCGCAGGTGAAAGCGCGAGAAATCCCTTTCGCGGGTTGAGTTGGAGCGGAACTAGATCGACTTGCACGCCGCAACGGGCGATGCCATCCTGATCCATCCTCGACTGACGCGCAGCGGCGCGACACCGCTGCGGGCCGCCCATAAAGGCTCCATGCCGCATCGCACACCAAGAACCGATTGTCCCGCCGAGGAGACCCACCGATGGCCAACGCGTTGCTCCTGGGGGGCGGCGCCCCGACCCTGACCCTCGAGGCTGGCGCGCTCGCCGCGCTGCACGAAAAGGGCGTCCGGTTCGACGTGGTATCCACCGCCGGCGCGGGGATGTTGGTCGGTCTGCTCTTCATCGCGCCGAAGGGCACGTCGCCGCGCCAGGCGCTGGAAAGCACCAGGGAGATGGGGGTTCACGACCGTATCTACGATCTGTTTCCGGTGAATTTCAAAGTGTTTCACAAGCCGGGCGCCCCGGCCGATGCCTATCGTCTCTGGCTGCAGTCGCTGCCCCGCCTGATCCCGGGTCAGGATCTCGGCAGCCGGCTGTTCGCGGACTGGATGTCGCTGTGGTTCGCCGCCCTGTGTCCGTCCGACCTCTCGACGAGAAGTCTCGGGCTGTGCGACCACGCGCCCTGGATCGACGAGGTCGTCGACTTCGACAAGCTCAAGAACTTCCCGGGCGAGTTCTACATGAACGCCTACTGCCTCGAAGACCAGAGGATGGACATCTTCGACAAATACGAGATCACGCCCGATCACTTCCGCGCCGCTCTGGCATTTCCGTTCATCTATCCGCCTTTCAAACTAAATGGCAAAACCTACATCGAGGGTTCGGCGATCGACACCCTGTGCTTCCATGGTGTCCTCGAATACTATGAAAGAAGAGAGAAAAAGAAGGATAGATTGAAGCCGCTCGATCACATCGTGATCTTCGACGTCCTGTCGTCGGAGAACATCATCCGCGAGCCGCGAACGCTCTACGAGGCCTGGATCCAGTCGATCATGATCCCATTGGTCGAGATCGCGAAGGACGACATCGAGCTGTTCAAGCATCGCCACAAGCACAAGTGGGCCGACAGGTGGGGTAAGGATGGCGAGGAGTTCCTGCTCCAGGTCAAGTTCGACATCCCGAAGGAGCATTGGCCGTACGTGCTCGACTGGTCGTACAGCAACCTCTCGAAGCTGTACGACATCGGCTACGAGGCCGGCCTGAAGTTCTACGAGGAGCACGGCGAAAAGCTGAAGCGCGCGGCCGGACCCGTCGCGCAGGCGCAGACCGACGCCGCGGCCGAATCCGCCCCGTCGCGACCGCCGCCGCGGTAGCGAAGCTCCGGCGGCGACCGGCGATCGGCCGCCGCCCGGCAGTGAGCGACGCGATCATGGCCGCCGGACGACAGCGCCGGCGCGAGGGTACGGCAAGGGGCGGCTAAGCGCGCAGCTGCTGTTCGGCGATCAGGCGGTACTCCACCTGGGTCTCGGCCGCGAGCCGGTAATAGGCGAGCAGCTGACCCGAGGGATCCGCCATGCGCTCGAACCCGGAGATGAAGGCGACCACCGTGCCGACCGTGGTCTGGCCGTTGATCACCAGATAGCCGCCGACCATCAGCACGCTCAGAGGGGCAAGATGATTCATGAAGTTGCTGAACACCTTAATCAGGAATTTCAATCTGTAATATGACATGCGAACGGCATACACCTGGTCCGTGGTCCCCGCATAGCGATGATCGGCCGCCCCCTCAACGATCTGATCGCCCAGCTCGCGCACCAGCTCGACCTTGCGTCGAGACCATCGGTTGACGAACCGCTGGATGATCGGCACCACCAGGATCTGCGGCAGGAAGAACGCCAGGCTGATCAGGGCGATCAGCGGCTCGATCACCAGCATGTAGCCCAGCACGGCGACCAGGACGCCGCCCTGGAGGAGCGGTTCGGAGAACGCCTCGCCGACGAAGCCGCCGATCCGCTCCGCCTCCGAGGCGACGATCGAGACCGTCTCCCCCTCGCCGCCGCCGGCATCCTGCGCGTGCACGGCGCGGCGGAGATCGAGGACGGTGCGCTCGCTGACCATGCCCTGGTAGAGGCGCAGCAGGTACTTGAGCCCTCCTTGCACGAGGACGACCACGAGGTAGATCGCGCCCAGCCAGAGCAGCAGATCGAGGTTCTGGTTGCCGATCGCCCGGTCGATGATCCGCCGTTGCAGCTCGAGCGGCACCATGGTCAGCGGAAAGATCAGCACCGCCAGCAGGCAGAGCCACGGCTGATGCCGCCTGCTCTGGCGCCAGGCGAAGGCGGCCACGTTGCCGGCGCGCGCCGCGGCCATGCGGTGATCGCGGCCCGCCGCCACCGTCTGCGCCATGGTTGCTCCTCGTCGCTGATCCTCCCGTGCAGCGCTGCGGTAGAGGTCACGCGCCATCAAACAGCAGGCGCCGCCATCGACGCGTCAGGCGGACCGCGATTTCATCACACTTAGGACGCGGTCGCGAAATTGACACCACCTCGGGTTGCTCTAGCATCGGCGGCGGGAGGCGCGATGCTGCAAGCGCTGTTCGAACGCATCGAGGCACAACGCGACGCGCTGGTCGATCTGACGCGCGAACTCGTGCGATTCCCGACGATCAACCCGCCGGGCGATGGCTACCGGGCGTGCGCCCGTCACCTCGGCAATCGCCTGACCCGCACCGGGTTCGACGTGACCTACGTCCGCGCCGAAGGTGCCATCGGCGACAGCGACCGCTATCCGCGGATCAACGTGATCGGGCGCTGCGAAGGCTTTGGCCCCGGCCCGTGCGTGCACTTCAACGGCCACATCGACGTGGTCGAGGCCGGCCACGGCTGGACCGTCGATCCGTTCGCCGGCGTGGTCCGAGACGGCCGCCTGTACGGCCGCGGCAGTTGCGACATGAAGGGCGGGCTCGCCGCCGCGGTGATCGCGCTCGAGAGCATCCTCGCCGCGGGCATCAGGTTCGCGGGCGCGCTGGAGATCTCCGGCACCGTGGACGAGGAATCGGGCGGCTTCGCCGGGGTCGCCCATCTCGCCAAGGAGGGCCGGTTCTCCAAACCGCGGGTCGATCACGTGATCATCCCGGAGCCGCATTCGGTGGGCGGGATCTGCCTCGGCCACCGCGGCGTGTGGTGGGCCGAGATCGAGACGCTCGGCCGGGTCGCCCACGGCTCGATGCCGTTCCTCGGGGAGTGCGCGATCCGCCACATGGGCGCGTTCCTGAACCGGATCGAACGGCAGCTGCTGCCGAAGCTCGCGACCCGGCAGACCGCCATGCCGATCGAGCCCCCGGGCGCCCGCCAGTCGACCCTCAACATCAACGCGATCCACGGCGGCCAGGCGGAGGGCCATGACGGCCTGCCGAGCCCGGTCGTGGCCGACAGCTGCCGCATGATGATCGATCGCCGGTTCCTGATCGAGGAGGACCTCGAGGAGGTCAAGGCCGAGCTGGTCGCGATCCTGGATCAGCTCGGGCGCGACCGGCCGGGCTTCAACTACCGGATCAGGGACGTCATGGAGGTGCTGCCGACCCAGACCGCCAAGGACGCCCCGGTCGTGCGCGCCGTCGCCGCGGCGATCGAGAAGGTGACCGGCCGGCGGCCGCAGTACGTCTGTTCTCCGGGGACTTACGACCAAAAGCACGTATTCCGCATCGGCGGCCTCGAGGACTGCATCGCCTACGGTCCGGGGATGGTGGAGCTGGCGCACCAGCCGGACGAGTACGTCGCGATCGACGACCTCGTGACCTCGGCCAAGGTCATGGCGGCGGCCGCGCTGACTCTGCTGCACGTGCCGGCCTGAGCGCGGCCGTCAGCGCATGCCGGTCGAGCTTACCGCGGCGATCGCGCGCGCCGCGGGCGCGAGCGCTGACGGTGAGGCCTGGCCGCGCTATCCTTGACGATCCAAGTCGGAGACGGGCCATGGCCGGGGCGGTGGAACGCAAGCTGACCACGATCATGTGCGCCGACGTCAGCGGCTATTCGCGTCTGATGGAAGCGGACGAGGCCGGCACGCTCGCCACCCTCAAGCTCTACCGCGACGCCATGGTCGGCCTGATCGAGCGCCATCGCGGCCGGCTGGTGGGCACTTCGGGCGACAGCCTGCTCGCCGACTTCCGAAGCGTCGTCGAAGCGGTGCAATGCGCGGTCGAGATCCAGCGCGAGCTGGCGAACCGCAACCGCAGCGTCCCGGACGCGCGCCGGATGGAGTTCCGGATCGGCCTCAATCTCGGCGACGTGATGGTCGAGGGCGGCGACCTGTACGGTGAAGGCGTCAATGTGGCGGCGCGGCTCGAGGCCCTGGCCGAGCCGGGGGGCATCTGCATCTCGGGCACCGTCTACGATCAGGTCCGCAACCGACTGACGCTCGGCTATGATTTCATCGGCGAGCGATCGGTGAAGAACATCTCCGAGCGGGTGCCGGTCTACCGGGTGCAGCTCGATGGCACCGCCAGGGGCGACGGGCGCAAGCCACCCAGATCGCCCGCGCCGCCGATCATGGATCCCGCGCGCCCGGACCAGGCGCGCCGGAGCCGAACTCTCCGACGGCGGGCGCTTCAAGCCGCCTTCCTGATCGCGTTTCTGGCCGGGATCAACCTGCTCACCTCGCCCCACGGATACTTGTGGTTCCTCTGGCCGGCGTCGTTCATCGCCGCGTTTCTCGCCTGGAGCGCGCTCAAGGTGTACTACCCGGGCTTGGTCGGCGTGGACGAACGCGGATGGCAGAAGATCGGAGGCGACGCCACGTTCTCCAAGGACACCAGGTTCCGCGGCAGGATCGACGGCAACGTGGTGGTCGCCCGTGGCGTCCACCTCGAGCTCACCGGCAACGTCGGGGGCAACCTCACCATCGAGCGGGACGCGGTCGCCGATGTGGAGGGCAAGATCGGAGGCCATGTTCTCAATCGCGGTGGTACGCTCAGGCTGTCGGGCAAGCTGGATGGCGAGCTGCGGGAGGAGGAAGGGGCGGCGCCACCGGCCGATCCTGAGGGCGAGCGCGATCATCCACAGCGATCCTGATCGCATGCGCTCGCGCGAGCCTGCACCCGCCTTGACCCGGCCCTCGCATGGGTTCGGCAGGCACTCCCGCTTTCCGGCGCGTGCTCTACCATTAAGAGATTATTCATGGACGTCATCTACCGAAGGTAATAGAAGCCTCTGACGCCGGGCCCGGTCGTGGCGGCCCGGCGCCAAAGCACGACATTGGAGCGCAGATGCCCGTAGCCATCCGGGGGCAAGCCGTCGAAGGCAGCGAGACCTTTCTGCTTTTCCTGATCAAGCCGTCGCACTACGACGACGCCGGTTTCGTGATCCAATGGGCGCGCAACGACATGCCGTCGAACACGCTCGCGACCTTGTACGGCATCGCGCTCGACTGCGAGGCGCGCGGCGTCCTCGGTGATGGCGTCGACCTCCGGATTTCCGCGCTCGACGAGACCAACCGTCGGATCAGGACCGGCAGGATCATTCGGGCGTTTCGGCGCGCCGGCGGCAAGGGCCTGGTGGCCCTGGTCGGCGTGCAATCGAACCAGTATCCGCGCGCGCTCGACCTCGCCCGTCCGCTGCGCGCGGCGGGGATTCCGGTGTGCATCGGCGGCTTCCACACGGCCGGCAGCCTGGCGATGCTGCCAAAGGCGCCGCCCGAGATCCAAGACGCCTGGGACCTCGGGATCTCGATCTTTGCCGGCGAGGCCGAAGGGCGCCTCGACGAGGTCCTGCGCGACGCGAAGCGCGGCGCCCTGCGGCCGCTCTACCGATACACCTCCGACCTGCCCGATCTGCAAGGCGCCCCGCCGCCGTTCCTGCCGCAGTCCACGATCAGGCGCAATCTCAGCGCGCGCACCACCTTCGATGCCGGGCGCGGCTGTCCGTTCCAGTGCAGCTTCTGCACGATCATCAACGTCCAGGGGCGCAAGTCGCGCTACCGCTCCGCCGACGACGTCGAGCGCATCGTGCGCAACAACGCCGCCCAGGGCATCCGCCACTTCTTCATCACGGACGACAATTTCGCGCGCAACCGCAACTGGGAGGCGATCTTCGACCGGTTGATTCAGCTGCGCGAGGACGAAAGCGTCGGCATCAATCTGATCATCCAGGTCGACACGCTCTGCCACCTGATCCCGAACTTCATCCGCAAGGCCGGCCGCGCCGGCGTCACCCGAGCCTTCATCGGCCTCGAGAACATCAACCCGGACAACCTGATCGGCGCCAAGAAGAAGCAGAACCGGATCACCGAGTACCGGACCATGCTGCAGGCCTGGAAGGCGATCGGGGTGATCACCTGTTGCGGCTACATCATCGGCTTTCCGAACGATACCCGGGAACGCGTGCTGCGCGACGTCGAGATCATCAAGCGCGAGCTGCCGACCGATCTGCTCGAGTTCTTCTACCTGACGCCGTTGCCGGGCTCGGAGGACCACCAGATCCTGCATCAAAACGGCGTGTGGATGGACCCGGACCTGAACATCTACGACGCCGAGCACGTGACCACCGGCCACCCGCTGATGTCCGCCGACGAGTGGCGCCGGACCTACCGCGAGGCGTGGGCCGCCTTCTATACGCCTGAGCACGTCGAGACCCTGATGCGCCGGGCGGTCGCCTGCGGCATCCGCGCGCGCAAGATCATGATGCTCTGCCTGTGGTTCTACGGCAGCATCGCCATCGAAAGCGTCCATCCGCTGCAGGGCGGCCTGTTCCGACGCAAGTACCGCCGCGATCGGCGCCCCGGGCTGCCGGCGGCGAGCCTGCTCACGTTCTATCCGCGCTACGCCTTCGAGATCCTGTCCAAGACCACAGGGTTGCTCGCTCTGGCGTGGCGGTACGATCGGATTCGCAGGCGGGTCGAAGCTGATCCCGCGGCCGCCGAGTACCGCGATCTCGCGCTCACGCCGGTGACCGAGGCCGAGATCGACGATCTGGAGATCTTCCGTGCGACCGAATCGGCCAGGCAGGCGGTCGCCAAAGCCAGGCGGCAACGAGCGCAGCAAAGGCCGCTGCACCCGGTCCAGGCCGCGTAGTCCGGGCTGCGTAGACAGGGGTGCTCCAAAGCGGCGGGCTCACGCCGATCTGCTCGAATCCGGCGCGGCGCGCCGCCTGGCACCGTCATTGCGAGGAACGCAGCGACGAAGCCATCCAGACGGCGCTCCTGGATCGCCACGGGCGCGGGCGCGCCCTCGCGATGACGCTGCGAGGGCGCGTGGCGGTTTCGCCGCCCCGGTGCCATGCGCCGGGCCGGTCGCGCTGGTGGGCAACCTATACGGCCGTGGGTCGCCCTTTTGGGTCGCTTTGACAGCGGCCGTAGCGGGCCAATACTGTGTTGGCGCAGGACCGGGAGATTGAACATGCTGACGCCATTCGATCAGTCGGCTGGCGCCGAACCCGATCCGGGTGCGCTCGCCTGGAAGCGAGGGCAGCTGGCCGCAAGGGATTGGCTGGTGCCGGTCCCGGAGGCGGGCGCCGCAGAGCTCGAGGAGATTGCCCGCGCCGCGCGGGCGCATGTCGGCCCGCTCGCGGAGCTCGACCCCGGCCGGCTCGATCTGCCCGCGTGCGCCGAGGTCATGGCAAAGATGCGCGCGAAGCTCGTGGACGGCCCGGGCTTCGCCGTGCTCGATCGGGTCCCGGTCGAGCGGTACCGGCGAGAAGACGGCCAGGCGATCGGCTGGGTTCTCGCCAATCTGATCGGCCGCATCGTGGCCCAGAAGCGGGACGGCACCCGCCTCTACGACGTCCGCGACACCGGCAAGAAGGTCGCGCACGGCGTGCGTCGCTCGATCACCAATCTGGAGCAGGAATTCCACACCGACGGCGGCTGGCTGCCGCTGACCCCGAGCTTCATCGGCCTGTACTGTCTGCAGCCCGCGGCCGAGGGCGGCATGAGCCGGTGCGCGAGCCTGGTGACCGTGCACCGCGCCCTGCGGGACCGCCCGGAGCTGCTCGAGCGACTTTGCCAGCCGTTCTGGTGGGACCGCCAGGCCGAGCATGCGCAGGGCGAGGCGCCCTGCAGCCGGGCGCCGATCTACTGGGACGGCGGCGGGCGGCTCCTTGCGCGCTACTACGACGACTACGTGCGCAAGGGTCACGCGCTCGCCGGCGAGCCGCTCGACGAGACCGGCGCCGCCGCGCTCGACGCCATGCGCGAGGTGATCGAGGCCGAGGACAACTGGATCGAGTTCCACCTCGAGCGCGGCCAGTTCCTGTACGTCAACAACCGGCAGATCGCGCACAGCCGGACCGCGTTCCGCGACGACGACGCCAAGCGTCATCTGATGCGCTTTTGGAACCGCGACGAGGGCACGTCCGACCTGGAAGGCGGCCGGTCCGTCCGGCAGTCCGGGCGGGGCGAGGCTCTTTGAGCATGCGTGTCACGCTGCTCGGCACCGGCTGCCCGCAGGCGCACCCGCATCGCTTCGGCCCGGCCAGCCTGGTGCGCGCAGCCGGCTCGAGCTTCCTCGTCGACTGCGGCTCGGGGGTCACGCAGCGGCTGCTCGCCGCCGGCAGCTCGGGCGCAAAGCTCGATGCCGTCCTGCTGACCCACCTCCATTCGGACCACCTGGTCGACCTCTACCAGCTGATCGTCTCGAGCTGGCACCAGGGCCGTGAGCGGCCGCAGCGCATCTTCGGGCCGGCCGGGACGCGCGCGTTCGTCGAGGCCACCATGGAGCTCTGGCGGCGCGAGCGCGAGCAGCGGATCGCCTGGGAGCGGCGGCCGTCGACCGCGGCGCTCGAGCTCGAGGTCGTGGAGTTCGCAGACGGCCCGATCTGGGATGCGGACGGCGTGCGCATCTTCGCCTTCGAGGTCGACCACCGCCCGGTCGCGCCGGCGTTCGGCTTCCGGTTCGAGACCGCGGAGTGCCGGGTCGCGTTCTCCGGCGACACCAGGGTCTGCGACAGTCTCGTCGCCTCGGCGAAGAATGCGGACGTGCTGGTCCACGAATGCTTCATCCACCAGGAGATGGTCGCCCGGCGCGGCGGGCGCTCCGAGGAGGGCCTCGAGAACGTCGCCGCCTACCACACGCTCTCGTGCGAGGTCGGCAAGGTCGCGACCCGGGCCGGCGCGCGCCTGCTCGTGCTCAACCACTTCGTCCCGGTCGAGTTCGACCGCGACGCGCTGCTGCGCGAGGTCACCGCCGACTTCGCCGGTCCGGTGGTGATCGGCGAGGACCTGCTCACGATCGACGTGCCACGCCGCGCGGTCGGCTTCGAGTCCCTCCGTCTCGCGCTCGGCTCGAGCTGATACCGGCTTCACGAAGTTCGTTTGCCCGGCATCATCGAATCCTGCCGCGGGGGCGACCAATCAACCCGGCGCGCCGCGCCGATTCCGAAGATCAGGAGTTTGGCAGACGGGTGGGAAGGGTCGGAGCCTTCAGCGCCCGCCACGGGGGGCGCGGGCGCCGAGCGCCGCGATCACGGTGCAAAGGAGCACCACCAGGCCGAGCGCGCCCGGGAGGCCGATCACCTCGGCGAGGCCGCCGATCGCCGGCGGGCCGATCAGGAACCCGAAGTAGCCGACGGTGCACACCGCAGCGATCGCCGCGCTCGGGGGCAGATCCGGCGTGCGCGCGGCGGCCGACAGGACCACCGGAAACACGCATGACAGACCGGCGCCGACCAAGCCGAAGCCGATCACCGCGACCATGGCATTGCCGATCACCAATGTGAGCCCGAGGCCGAAGGCGGCGAGCGCGCCGCCGGCCCGTACCACCAGATCGCCGCCGAGCCTCGCGACCAGGCGGTCGCCGCTGAAGCGGCCGGCCGCCATCATCATCGAGAAGGCGGCAAACGCTACGGCGGCCATGGTCGTACCGGCATGGAGGCTGGCGCTGAGATAGACCGCGCTCCAGTCGGCCATCGCGCCCTCGGACAGGAGCGCCGCGAGCGCGACGATGCCGGGCAACAGGAGGCCGAGCGAAGGCCGCGCGAAGCCCGGGCCCTCAGCGGCGCCTTCAGTAGCTGCCGGCAGCATGGGTCGGCACGCGATCACGCCGACCACGAGAATCAGGCCGGCGATCGCGGCGAAATGCGGCAGCAGGGGCACATCCAGCACGGCGATCAGACCGGTCGCCCCTGCCCCGGCCATGGCCCCCAGGCTGAACATGCCGTGCAGCGACGACATGATCGGGCGCCAATAGCGCTTCTCGACGGCCACACCCTGGGCGTTCATCGAGACGTCGAGCGCGCCCCCGGCGGCGCCCGCGGCGAGCAGAGCCAGACCGAGCCCGATCAGGTCCGGCGCGAGCGCAAGGCCAGGCAGGCTGAGGCCGAACAAGGCGACGGTCACGGCGGTCACGGCCCGGCTGCCGTAGCGATGCGCCGCGGCGCCGGCGAGCGGCATGGCGATCAGGGCGCCGACGGCGGCCATGAACAGGGCGAGCCCGAGCTGCCCGTCGCTCGCGCCGAGCTTGGCCTGGATCTCGGCGATCCGCGGCACCCAGCCGCCGTAGCCAAAACCGTTCAGAAAGAAGACCGCGGCGACCCCGGCACGCGCCCGAAACAAGCCGGACGCCGCATCACGGGTCGCAATCGACGTCACAGGAGGCCGTGCTTTCTCAGATACCGGGCAAACGCTGGTTTGGGAACCCACGCACCATTGTCGAATTCCTGTCCGACCAAATCAACCAGGATTGTTATGGAGTTAGCATAGACCCGCAACGCATCCTCGAAAACAAGAGAATGGTCTTTCGAGATAAAATGAAGATACTTGCGTCGTTCCTTACGAATTATGTCCAATTTTTCTTTCACATCTTGGTTTATGATTCCCAGCGTATGAAGAATTTTGACGCGTTCATGTTGCCACTGACTCTCAAATTCGTCAGTGGATACACCACCGGCGCGCCCATCGTCGTTAGCCATTTCATACAGCATCAGTGCTATCATCTCAGCCACGAACCCGCACAAGGCTATAGTGCCGAGCGGGTTCCCAGCTACAAAAGCCACCTTCGCATTCACGAGAGGAGATACGACCTTCTCGATCAATAGCGGAAGCGCCGGAAGGATCGGTGGCTCCATTGCAAGCGACGAAATCCTTTTGTATCGCTCTACGAGCGCAGTCGGCTTTGACAACTCAACGACGGCAGGACAGAGCAAGCGAACTAGGTCAGCGGCCTCAAGTTCGTCCCCGGCCTCAACAAACGGCAAGGGATTGAAAATGTTGACCAGCGCGGGGACCGTTTTTGTATCTCCCAAGGAAACCTACCGCAGCGGCTCGAGGATCGAGACGTAGTTGGCGACCGCGGCGCCGCCCATGTTGAACAGGCCGCCGAGCTTGGCGCCCGGCACCTGCATGTCGCCCGCGCGGCCGGTCAGCTGCATCGAAGACAGCACGTGCATGGAGACGCCGGTCGCGCCGATCGGGTGCCCCTTGGCCTTGAGGCCGCCAGACGGGTTGACCGGCAGCCGGCCGTCCTTCTGGGTCCAGCCCTCGAGCGCGGCGCGTGCCCCCTGCCCGCGCGCGGCCAAGCCCATGGCCTCGTACTCGATCAGCTCGGCGATGGTGAAGCAGTCGTGGGTCTCGACGAAGTCGAGGTCGTCGAGGCCGATCCGCGCCCTCTCCCGCGCCCGCTGCCAGGCCTCGGCGCAGCCCTCGAACAGGGTGATGTCGCGCCGGCTCATGGGCAGGAAGTCGTTGATGTGAACCGCGGCGCGGAACACCACCGCCTTCTTCATGGCAAGGGCGGTATCGACGTCGGTCAGCACCACCGCGGCGGCGCCATCCGAGACCAGCGAGCAGTCGGTGCGCTTCAGCGGCCCGGCGACCAGCGGGTTCTTGTCGGAGACCTGGCGGCAGAACTCGAAGCCCAGGTCCTTTCGCATCTGCGCGAGCGGGTTGCCGCAGCCGTTCTTGTGGTTCTTGGCGGCGATGGTCGCGAGCGCGTCGCTCTGGTCGCCGTGCTGTTGGAAGTAGCGCTGCGCGATCTGGCCGAAGACGCCGGCAAAGCCGCCCTCGATCTCGCCCTCCTCCTTGAGGTAGGCGGCGGAGAGCAGCGCCCGCGCGATCTCGGGCCCGGGGAGGTCGGTCATCTTCTCGACGCCGACCACGAGGACGAACCGCGCCTGCCGGGCGGCAACCGACTTCAGCCCCTGATGGATCGCCGCGGAGCCGGTGGCGCAGGCGTTCTCGACCCGGGTCGCCGGCTTGAACCGCCAGACGTCGTCGGCCTGGAGCACCAGCGAGCTGGTGAAGCCCTGCGCGCTGAAGCCGCCGCCGTAGTGGCCGAGCACGATCTCGTCGACGTCCTCGACGCCGATCCCGGCATCGGCGACCGCGTCCTTGGCCACCTTGACGATCAGCGACTCGACGTCCAGGGCGTCGTGCTTGCCGAACGGCGTGTGGCTCCAGCCGACGATGCACGCGGTCATGACGGGCTCCTCGTTGCTGCCGGACGCGGCTCTCGGGCCGGGTTCACCGTGATGGCCACCCCCGCCCGCGCGGTCAACTCGTTATATGGGGACTCGCCGCCACCTTCGCCGCCCTTCAGTCGCCGGGCGTCGTGCGGCGCCGGCGCGCACCGCTCAGTCGAACAGGCGCGCCTTGAGGCGGCGGTAGGCGACGATGAAGGCGGCCACGGC
The DNA here is from genome assembly GCA_050729115.1 of Geminicoccaceae bacterium. Classification (GTDB taxonomy): domain Bacteria; phylum Pseudomonadota; class Alphaproteobacteria; order Geminicoccales; family Geminicoccaceae; genus JBKPNX01. The sequence continues at coordinate 19,606 of JBOHKK010000028.1, forward strand.
GAGCGCTGCGATGTAGGCGACGTGGCCGAGCGCTTGGAGCAGCCCGAGATCCTGCCCGGCGACCAGCGGCCGGACCACCTCGATGAGATGGGTCATGGGCAGGATCCAGGCGATCGGCTCGATGTAGTCCGGAAACCGGTCGACCCCGAAGAACACGCCCGAGAAGACGAACATCGGGGTGATCCAGAAGGTGAAGAAATAGCTGAAGAACTCCCATGATTTGGCGTAGGCGGTGGCGGCCAGGCCGCAGGCCGCGAAGGCAAACGACGCGACGAGGAGCAGCGGCAGGCTGGCAAGCGCGCCGGCGAGCGAGCCGACGCCACCCCAGAGCGCGCCCACGACCAGCACGCAGAGCGCCGAGAGCATCGCCTTGCAGGTCGCCCAGAACGCCTCGCCCAGCAGCAGCTCCAGCAAGGTCACCGGGGTCGCGAGCGTGGCATCCCAGGTCTTCTGGAAGTCGAGCCGGGCGAACGAGCCGATCGTGGTCTCGAAGCTCGCCGCGAACATCGCCGAATAGGCCATCATGCCGGGCACGACGAAGGCCAGGTAGCCGAGCCCGGCCATCCGGTCGACCACCGCGCCGAGACCGAAGCCGAACGCGAACAGGAAGAGGATGGGATTGACGACGTTGGTGGTCAGTGACGACCAGATGACCTTACGCCACACCAGATACTGGCGCCGGGTCACGGCCAGCGAATGCGTGGCGATCGCGCGCGCTTGCGGCATCAGTTCTCTCGCAGCTGGCGGCCGGTCAGGCGCAGGAACACGTCCTCGAGATTGGCCTGGCGGTGCCAGTAGACGACGTCCTCCGGCAGGTCCTGGGTGAAGGTGCGCGGCGTCTCGACGTAATAGAGGATGGCATCGCCGATGTCCTCGTGCTCCCACTGGCCATCGCGCCAGCCGGACGGCAGCGGCTTTTGCACCTCGAACACGTGCCCCTTGACGTGGCGATCGATCAGATCCCGCGGCGCGCCGCGATCGAGAATCCGGCCGTGGTCGATCACGATGATCTCGTCGCACAGGCGCTGCGCCTCGTCCATGTAGTGGGTGGTGAGCAGCAGGGTCTTGCCGTGGCGTTTCAGATCGAGCAGGCGCTTCCAGATCATGACCCGCGCCTGCGGGTCGAGCCCGGTGGTCGGCTCATCCAGGATCACCAGCTCCGGATCGCTGATCAGGGCGCGCGCCAGGATCAGGCGGCGCTTCATGCCGCCGGACAGCTGACCCACGCCGCTTTCGATCCGCTCGCCGAGCTGCATGAAGTCGAGCAGCGCCGGGATGCGCTCCCCGATCTGCTCCGAAGGCAGGCTGAAATAGCGCCCGTAGACCTCGAGATTCTGGCGTACCGAAAGGTCCGGATCGAGGTTGTTGTCCTGCGGCACGAGGCCGATCCGGGCCTTGTGCCGGCGCGTGAGCCCGGCCACGGGCACGCCGAACACGCGCAGCTCGCCGGCGCTCGGCGTGGTCAGGCCCATGATCATGCGCATGGTCGTGGTCTTGCCCGCGCCGTTCGGGCCGAGCAGGCCGACGCAGCGCGCGGGCGCGACCTCGAACTCGATGCCACGGACGGCATGGATCTTGCCGTAGGCCTTCTCGAGGCCCCGGGCCAGAATCACGGGTGGCGGCATGGTTTCGTCGATGATCCTTGAGCTGCGGACGTCCAGCCTAGCAGCGCCAGGGCCGATCTCATACATTGCCGGATGGTCCTCGAGGGCTTTCGCTGAATTCAGGAGCGACACGAGATGAGTGAGAAGCTTGTCGATCTCGAACAGATCGTGGCCATGTCTGACCTGTCGGTGCCGGACAGCTCAAAGCGGGGCGGGATGCCAGGGCGGTGCTGCGCCTCGACGAGTTCGATCATGCCGAAGGGGACATCGTGGTTCGAGCGCCCACGGACGTGACGGCAATGTCAACGCAATTCCTCATCGGTCTGTTGCTTCCTAGCGTCCAACATTTTCGGAACTCGCGACCGTTTCTTCGAGCATGATGACATCGATGGCGATCCCACCCTTGTGTCGCAGATTCGCCGCGCGGTCGAGTACAGCATGCTCCCCGATACGAAAACCTTGGTCAGGAGCGAGCCCTGACGACCAGCCACCTCGAGTAGGTGCAGCCTTGATCTCCGCCGCGTGGGCGGGTGTCGCCGTCGCGGTAGCCATAGGCGTGGGGACCTCGCGGTGACGCTTGGACTCGACCGGAGGCGCCAGCGCGAGCGGGCGGCCGAGCGCCCAGCGCGCGAAGCCATGGCGACGTTTGAACAGGATGGCCGTGCGCCACTGCGAAGCAGTCTCCAGGATCTGGAGAAGTTGAGCGCCAGAATCCTGGAGGCCGCGGGCCGCACCACTGCTTCCGAACGACAGAGCGCTGCCAAGGTCAGAATCACAAGACGCCAGTTCTCGCAGCGTCCGACCGGCCACTGGAGAGCGCAAGACATTGGTCGAGCGATGGGCATTAATGTGTACATTGCGCGACTGCGCGACCTCGAGCTTCAGATGGATAACACCCTGCGCGAGCTTGCCGGCGGCGACTTCACCACCACACACGGGATCAGCGGGTCGTCGCGTCGGCTTGCCGACCTGGTGCGTGAGTTCAGCATCGCCTGCCGGCTGTGGCTGTACGAGATCTCGGAGGCCGTGTCTTCCGGTAAGCTCCGGCCACCGCCGCGTCGGTCATAGGCAACGGCGTTCTTCGTTTGGGCGGACCCAGCCCGCTCCCCCTGCCGGCCACCCAATCCCATGGTACACTATGTGGGCGGCTGGGAGGGGGAGCGGGCTGGCGCCGACCTCAACTGGACCGAAAATGCCCTAGTCACGACGCTCTTCGACTGGATAGGCCTGGTTGCGTCATCCGGCATCGCGGGACCCGACCTTCGGTCGCGACCACGGGCGCACTCATGGATTTTCCGATGGATGATGCCGAGGTGGGCGCAAGCGCGTGCGCGCCTTGCTTACAGCGAAATCCAGTAGCGGCGCAACGGGCCGCGGCCCCCGGGGCCGTCGATCACGTTCTCGAGCTCGCCGCCGTTCGCCTCGATGATGCGGGCCGAGGCGACATTGTCCTGGAGGCAGGTGAGGAGCACGCGCTCGAGGCCGACAAGGCGGCACTTCTCGAGCGCCAGCGCCAGGATCAGCTGGCCGTAGCCCTGGCGCTGGCGCGAAGGACGGATGCCGTAGCCGACGTGCCCGCCCTCCTGCATCAGGTAGGCGTTGAGCTCGTGGCGGATCGACGCCTCGCCGATGAACGCGTCGCCTTCGACCAGCCAGAGGACGGAGAACGGCACCTTCGGCACGATCTCGCCGGTCGGCAGCCTGATCCGCCCCGTCTGGTCGGTGATGGCCGCGACGTACGCGGCGAAATCTCCCTCGATCTGGCGAATCCGCCGTGCGGACATGACCTCCTGCGCGCCCCGTCGAAAGCCCTCCTCGAGAGCCGCGACGTAGGAGCGCGCATGGCGCACCGATGGCCGGACCAGCGCGGCCTGCCCGGGCATCACAGCTCCTGCTGATCGCCCCAAGAGGGGGCGCGCAGGCTTTGCCGGCACGCCTCGATCTCGGTGCGCGCCGGCGGCAGAAGAACGCCGATCGAGGCGCCGCCTTCGACCCCATCACGGAGCAGCAGGGCCGATTCCTCCAGCCGCGTCCCGGCCTCCGCCGCCGCGAGCCGCCGGATCATGGTCGCCCGGCGGCCCTGGTCCACCTCGGGCGCCCTTCGATCGGGTAGGCCGGATCATTGAAGCCGGGGGTCGAGGGGTGGCCGGTCGTGACCAGGGCGTCCACCAGCTCCTCGTCCTCGGGGCCGAACTCGTACTCGAGCGCCGGCAGATAGTCCTCGAGCTGCGCCAGCGTGCGCGGCCCCGCGACCGACGCCGTGACCAGGCGGTTGTTCAACACCCAGGCGAACGCGAACTGCACCGGCGAGATCCCCTTGGCCTCGGCGTGGCGCTTGATCTCCTGCGCGATCACCAGCGATTCGCGCCGCCATTCCGTCTGCATCATGCGCATGTCCTGACGGCCGGCCCGGGTGCCGCCGGGCGGCGGCACCTCGGGGTCGTACTTGCCGGTCAGCACGCCGCGGGCGAGCGGGCTGTACGGCACCACCCCGAGACCATAGTGGGCGCAGGCCGGCAGGTGCTCGACCTCGGGCATCCGGTTCATGGCGTTGTAGTACGGCTGGCTCGCCACCGGGCGGGCGATCCCCTGGCGGTCGCAGACGTTGCAGATCTCGGCGAGCCGCCAGCTGCGGTAGTTGGAGATGCCGAAATACCGGAGCTTGCCCGAGCGGATCAGATCGGCGATCGCGATCACCGTCTCCTCGAGCGGGGTGTCGTGGTCCTCCCTGTGCAGGTACATGATGTCGATCCAGTCCGTGCCGAGGCGGGCGAGCGAGGCGTCGCAGGCCTGGAACATCCAGCGCCGCGACAGACCCCTTTGGTTCGGGCCGGGCCCCATGGCGTTGCACATCTTGGTGGCCAGCACCCAATGGTCGCGATCGGCCTCGATCGCCCGGCCGACCACCTCCTCGGAGCGGCCGTCGTTGTAGACGTCGGCGGTGTCGATGAAGTTGATCCCGGCGTCCTTGGCCCGGGCGACGATGCGCGCGGACTCCGCCGCGTCGGTCGGGCCGCCGAACATCATGGTGCCGAGGCAGAGCGGCGAGACCTTGAGGCCGCTCCGGCCGAGCTTGCGATACTCCATGGCGGCTCCCCTCCCGACGACCGTCTTGGCTGTTGGTGATGCGGCAAGATGCCCCGGCCCCTCTAGCACATCGCCGCGGCGATTGCGATCGGCCGGGGGGTCGTCCGCCGGGGTTGCGCTATCATGTCCGCGCCGCCGGACACGATGCTGGCTGCCAGGGCAAGATCAGGACATGGCGATTCACTTGTGGGCGATCCACAGCGCGACCGCTGCCCCACAGCGGGCGGAGGCGCCGTCGGCGGCGGCCGCGGCCTACGGTTCGGCCACGCTTTGCTGGCTGCTCTCGGCCGGGATCTACATCGCCGCCAAGTGGGTCGCGGACGAGATGCCGCGATGGGCCTTGTGCTTCTGGCGGGTCGCGATCGCCGGGCTGATCCTCCTGCCGCTGGTCCGCCGCCACTAGACCATTTTCCCCTTGGGTGGACCCGCGGCCCCGGCCCGCTCCCCCTCCCAACCACCCACCGATGGTACCCTTGGGATGGTTGGGAGGGGGAGTGGGCAGGTGCGAGCTGATCGAAAAATGCACTAGAGCAATTCCCGATGAGGTGGACCCGCCGCGGCTCGCGACAGCTTCCGCTCATCGGGAAAAATTGCTCTGTTTCAAATGATTAGAGCAGCTTTATCCGAACGGCGATCGCCGTTGGCGATCTCGTCCATTCGGATGCTGCTCTATGCGTCGATGGCTCAGCTGGTGCGCGCCTCGGGGCTTGGAGCTTCTGGTCATCGGGGGGCTCGGCCTCTCGATCACCCAGGGCCTGATCTACACCGGCCTGAATTACACGACCGCGATCAACGCCGGCCTGATCATCGCGCTGATGCCGATCATCACGATGATCCTGGCGCGGTTCATGCTGCACGAGCCGATGGGGCGATGGCAGGCGGTAGGCTCGGCGATCGCCTTCGTCGGCATGACGGTGATCATCGTGGCCGGCGACCTGGAAACGCTCCTGCGCCGCGACCTCAATCTCGGCGAGCTGTGGATCGTGCTCGCGGCGGTCTGCTTCGCGGTGTACACGGTGCTGCTGCGACGGGCGCGGTTCACCCTGGAGCCCCTGCCGCTCCTGGTGGTCCTGCTCGGGGCAGCCACGCTGGCGGCGCTGCCGTTCAACGTGTGGGAGATTCTTCACGACGAGCGGACGGCGCTCGATGCCGGCGGACTTCTGGCCCTGACCTACACCGCGATTCCGGGCGGCGCTCTGATGTATTATTTCTACAACCGCAGCGTCGAGGCGCTGGGCGCCGGGAAGGCCGGCGTGTTCCTTTACCTGCCGCCGATCTTCATCGCCGGTCTGGCCTACGTCCTTCTGGGCGAGCGGCTGCATCTCTATCATCTGGCCGGCGCGGCGGTGATCCTTGCGGGCGTATTGCTGGTGACGCTGATCAAGCCCGAAACGCCCGCGCCATCCGGGCGGTGACCCCCTGCCCCCAAGCCCCAATTCGCAGTCTACCGTATCGGCCGCCCTTCCCAACCCGTCATGCCCGGGCTTGACGCAGTGCTGTCGGGTTGATGGGGACGTGTGGCGCCTGCAATGCAAGGCGGGGCCTCTCGGCAAGGCGTGGCCTCGCGTTGGCGGGCAGCGGGACGAGTCGAGCCGGCGCCGACATCAACCGTTTGTTAACCCGTGCATGGCAAGGTGAGCTCATGCCGCAGGCTATGGTGGGAATCCGAGTCGCCGTCCAGATTTCGGGCGGCGCGCACGGATTCCCAGCATCCCATGTCACCGCCATGGTCGTCGAAATTGGTTAGCATGAGGTTAACCGGACAGTATTGGGCTCGACCCGGGCAGAGAGTGGACCCGCGGGTCCTCGGGTCAGGCCCAAGGATGCCCGCGGGTGACAATAGGGAACTAGAGTCGCTTCAAATGGTGTCTTACCCGGCGCATGCCGCCGCGTGTCGGGTAATGGCGACGCGCGACGCCGAGGTCGGTGAACCCCGCCTTGTCCAGCACCCGGGCCGATGCCGGATTCTCCACGAACGTGTAGGCCTCGAGGGCGCGCAGGCCGAGGGTTCGGGCGTAGTCGACCATCGCCAGCACGCCCTCGGTGGCGTAGCCTTGGCCCCAGTATGGCCGGCCGAGCGCGTAGCCGAGCTCGTGGACCTCGCCGGCGCCGCCGAACCCGACGCCGCCAAGCCTCGCTTCGTCCTGCCGCCGGATCATCAGGAAGGTCTGGCTCGAGCCCTCCGCATGCAGGGCGATCCAATCGCGCATCGCGGCCTCGGTGACCGGATACGGCATGCGTCCGGTCTGCTTGACCGCCTCCCAGTCGTCCTCGAACAGGCGCACGAAATGCGGCGCGTCCTCCACCGTCAGCAGCCGCAGCGCAAGCCGCTCGGTGTCAAGCGCCGGCATGCCCGGCCCGGGCGCGATCGGCATGGTGCTCGGCCAGGCTCTGCGCCTCGACGAACACGCGCGTGACCTCCGGATAGCGGGTCTTGATCTCGCGCTCCATCTGCGCGATCGACGCTTCGACCTGCTCCGCGCTCAGCTCGCTCGCAAAGTCGAGGGCCAGATTCAAGAGCACGTCCTCTGGCCCCAGATGCATGCTGCGGTGCTCGATGATCCGCACGATGCCGGGCTGCCGCTCGATGATCGCCTCGATCCCCCGGTGGACGTCGGCCGCCACCCCTTCGCCGATCAGCAGCCCTTTGGACTCGTAGGCCAAGAGCGCCGCGGTCGCGGCCAGGATCACGCCGATGCCGATCGAGGCCACCCCGTCCAGCACCGGCAGTTCGAGCAGCTCGCCCAGCCAGATGCCGATCAGGGCCACCAGCAGCCCGAGCATGGCCGCCGTGTCCTCGAACAGCACGGTGAACACCGCGGGATCCTTGCTCTGGCGCACCGCGGCGAGGTAGCTCCGCCGGCCCATGGTGGCGCGAAACGCCTTGAACGCGATCCACCAGGCGCCGGCCTCGAACACGATCGCGAGACCGAGCACGATGTAATTGACGTAGGCATTGGTCACCGGCTCGGGCGCCTGGATCTTGTGCAACCCCTCGTAGAACGAGATCCCGGCGCCGCCCGCGAAGATCAGGATCGCGACGACGAAGGCCCAAAAGTACAGCTCGCGGCCGTAGCCGAACGGGTGCAGGTCGTCCGGCTCGCGCCCGGAGCGCCTGATCCCGTGGAGGAGCAGGACCTGATTGCCGGTATCGACCACCGAGTGCACCGCTTCGCTCAGCATCGCCGAGCTGCCGGTGAACGCGGCCGCGCCGAACTTGGTCACGGCAATCGCGCCGTTGCCGACGAGCGCGGCATAGATGACCTTCTTCGACGAGTGGGCGGCCATCGCTCCGGCTCCGGTGACCCTGCGGACGGCAGGACAGGCGAAAAGTCTCGAGCGCGGGAGGTTCGAGCATGATCCCAGGGCTGTCAAGCAGACCGCTACCTGATACCGGGCTCACGAACTTCGTTCGCCCGGCCTCATCC
>JBOHKK010000029.1:0-27619 GCA_050729115.1 Geminicoccaceae bacterium
GGGTTGGCTGGTCGGCCGCGCGCCCCAAAAGAAGAATGATGCCGCGCGAACGAACCTTGTGAGCCCGGTATCAGGGCGCTCGGTGCCGTCGCGGCCGGGCGCGCCGACCCTGATCCATGATCTGGGCGGCGCGGTCGGACTCCGCTAAGCTCGAGGAGACTGAAGCCGGCAACGCCACACGGGACGGGAGGGGAAATGCGCGCAATCGTGTTCACGGGGGATCGCCAGCTCGAGATCCGCACCTTCGCCGATCCCGCCCCCGGGCCGGGCGAGGTCGTGCTCCAGATCAAGGCGTCGGGCATGTGCGGCAGCGACCTGAAGTTCTATCGGCCGCCGCCGGGTGAGGCCCAGCGCGCGCTCGGGCTCGGCGATCTCGCGGAGCCGATCATCGCCGGCCACGAGCCCTGCGGCGTGGTCGCCGCGGTCGGGCCGGGCGTGCCCGAGGCCGAAGCCCGCGTCGGCATGCGGGTCATGGACCACCACTATTGCGGCTGTGGCGTGTGCCATCACTGCCGCCTCGGCTGGTCGCAGCTGTGCGGCGCCGGGTTCGTGGTCTACGGCGTCACCGCGCACGGCGCCCATGCCGAGTACATGAAGGTGCCGGCGCGCACCTTGGTGCCGCTGCCGGACGAGCTGTCGTTTGCGACCGGCGCCGCGATCTCCTGCGGCACCGGCACCGCGTACCAGGCGCTGCCAGGGGCCGGTGGGGCTGAGCGCCGTTCAGCTGGGCGTGGCCATGGGCGCCCGCGTGATCGCCCTCGACGTCACGCCCGAGCGGCGCGACCTCGCGGGCGGGTTCGGCGCGGATGCGGTGCTCGACCCGGCGGCCGAGGACCCGGTCGCCGCGCTCAAGGAGCTGACCCACGGCCAGGGCGTCGACCTCGCGCTCGACTGCTCCGGCGTCGAGGCGGCGCGGGCCGCCGCGATCCGCGCCACCCGCACCTGGGGCACGGTCTGCTTCGTCGGCGAAGGCGGCAGCGTCACGGTCGACGTCAGCCGCGACATGATCCGCAAGCAGCTGACGGTGATCGGCTCCTGGACCTTCTCGAGCGTGATCCAGGCCGAGTGCGCGCGCTTCATCGCCGACCGCGGGATCGATGTCGAGCGCCTGTTCACCCAGCGCTACGGCCTCGACCAGGCGGCCGAGGCCTATCGTCTGTTCGACACCCAGACCACCGGCAAGGGCGTGTTCCTGCTCTGAGCGGGCGCGCACCCGCGATGCCATGGCGAGCCGATGCTGCCTCCCGACGATCGCGGCGGCGGCGCTGCGCAGCCGCTGCCTTGATACCGACCCTGCGGCGTCCTGACCTTTGCGCCGGTAGCGCGTGCGGGGTTGGTCGGTCGGCCGCGTGCCCCAGGAGAAGGACGATGCCGGGCGAACAAAAGGTTCGTGCTCTGTGAGCCGGGCATGAGTGGCGCCAGCAGTCACTGCGGCACGACCGCGGTGGTCTCGATCTCGAGCTTGGCGCGGTCCTCGATCAGGCCCTTGACCTCGACCACCGCCATCGCCGGGTAGTGCCTGCCCATCAACGCGCGGTACACCTCGCCGAGCTCGCGGGCGCGGGCGAGGTAATCCCGCCTGTCGGTGACGTACCACGTCATGCGCGCGACGTGCTCCGGCCCGGCGCCCGCCTCGCGCAGCACCGCGAGCGTGTTCTCGAGCGTCTGCCTGAGCTGGTCGACGAGATCGTCCGACACGATGGTCCCGGTCTGGTCCCAGCCGATCTGGCCGGCGACGAACACGAGGCGGCCCTCGGCCATGACGCCGTTGGCGTAACCGCGCGGGCGCGGCCAGCCGGGCGGCTGCAGGATGCGCATCGCCCGCTCAGGCAACCGGGGCCGCGGCGCGCTCGGTTTCCATCTGACGCAGCCGGAAGCGTTGCACCTTGCCGGTCTCGGTGCGCGGCAGAGCGTCGACGAACTCGATCGCCCGCGGGTACTTGTATGCGGCGATGCGCTGCTTGACGAACTCCTGCAGCTCCTTGCCGAGCGGCTCGGCGCGCTCGACTCCCTGGCGCGGCACGACGAACGCCTTGACGATCTGACCACGCACCGGATCAGGCGCCCCGACCACCGCGCACTCGGCCACCGCGTCGTGCTCGAGCAGCGCGTCCTCGACCTCTGGCCCGGCGATGTTGTACCCGGCGGAGATGATCATGTCGTCGGTGCGCGCCTGGAACCAGAAATAGCCATCCTCGTCGACCTTGTAGGCATCACCGGTGAGGTTCCACCCCTGCCGGACGTATTCCTTCTGCCGGTCGTCGGCGAGATAGCGGCAGCCGGTCGGCCCGCGCACCGCGAGCTTGCCGATCTCGCCGGGCGGCAGCGGGCGCATCGCCTCGTCGACGACCATCGCCCGATAGCCCGGGAGCGGCCGTCCGGTCGCCCCCGGCCGGATGGCATCGTCCGCGCCCGAGATGAAGATGTGCAGCATCTCCGTCGCGCCGATGCCGTCGATGATCCTGAGCCCGGTCTCGCGCTGCCAGGCCTCGAAGGTCGCAAGCGGCAGCGGCTCGCCCGCCGAGACGCACTTCTTCAGGCTGGCGAGATCGAAGTCGCCGGCCTTGTCCAGCATCATCCGATAGGCGGTCGGCGAGGTGAAGCAGACGCTTGCCCGAAACGCCTGGATCGCCTGGAGCAGGACGTCGGGCGGCGCCGCCTCCAGCAGCACGGCCGAGGCGCCGAAGCGCATGGGGAAGGTGACCACGCCGCCAAGGCCGAAGGTGAAGCCGATCGGCGGGCTGCCGATGAACACGTCGTCCGCGGCGGGCCGCAGCGTCGAGCGCGGGAAGCAGTCGCAGATCGCCATGACGTCGCGGTGGAAGTGCATCGTGCCCTTGGGCCGGCCGGTGGTGCCCGAGGTGAACGCGATCAGCGCGACATCGTCCTTGGACGTGTCGACGTTCTCGAGCTCGGGCGCCGCGCGCCCCATGCGCGCCTCGAGCTCGGCCGCCGCTCCGGGCGCCCCCGAGCCGTTGAAATGGCAGATCCGCTTGCACACCGGCGCCCGGGCGCGCGCCTGCTCCATCTCCTCGGCGAGGCGCTCGTCGCACAGCGCGAGCCCGATCTCGGCCTTGTCGAGGACCACGCCGAGCTCGCGCGCGCGCAGGAGCGGCATGGTGGTCACCGCGATGCCTCCCGCCTTGAGCACGGCGAACCAGCACGCGACCAGCATTGGGTTGTTGGCGGCGCGCAGCAGCACCCGGTTGCCCGGTACGAGATCGAAATCGTCGATCAGCACCCGCGCGATCCGGTTCGCCCGCTCCAGCAGCTCGCGGTAGGTCCAGCGCTCGTTCGGCGTGTAGAAGGCGACTTTGTCGCCGAAGCCCCGCTCGATCGCGCGATCGAGCAGCTCGGTCGCGCAGTTCAGGCGTTCAGGATACTGCAGCTCCGGCAGATCGAAGCTGAGTTCCGGCCAAAGCTCGCGCGGCGGCAGGTTGTCGCGCGCGAAGGTGTCGAGATGAGCAGTATACGCTGACATCGTCCGCTCCTTCACGTGGCCCGACCCGACGTCTCCCCGTTCATGCGCCCTGCGCTCGCTCCTTGGCATGAGCGGCGAGCGTCTGGCGCGCGATCACGACCTTCTGCACCTCGGAGGCGCCCTCGTAGATCCGAAGCGCCCGGATCTCGCGATAGAGCCGCTCGACCGGATGGCCCGCGACCACGCCGAGCGCGCCGTGGATCTGGAGCGCCTCGTCGATCACGCGCTGCGCGGCCTCGGTCGCGTAGAGCTTGGCGATCGCGGCTTCGCGGGTGATGCGCTCAGCACCGGCGTCCTTCGCCCAGGCGGCGCGGTAGACCAGGAGCGCCGCGGCATCGACCGTCAGCGCCATGTCGGCGAGCTTGGCCTGGATCATCTGCAACTCGGCAAGCGGCCCCCCGAACAGTTCCCGGGTAGTCGCGCGCGCCAGCGCCTCGTCCAGCGCCCGGCGCGCGAAGCCGAGCGCCGCGGCGCCGACGGTCGGCCGGAACACATCGAGCGTCGCCATCGCGATCTTGAAACCCTGGCCGGGCTCGCCCAGCAGCTGCGCGCGCGGCACCCGGCAGTCGTCGAACCGCAGCGTCGCGAGCGGGTGCGGCGCGATCAGCAGGGTGCGCTCGGCGACCTCGAGCCCGGGCGCCCTGGCGTCGACAATGAACGCCGAGAGGCCCTTGGCACCGGGCGCCTCGCCGGTGCGCGCGAACACGACGTAGAAGTCGGCGATGCCGCCGTTCGAGATCCAGGTCTTGGCGCCGTTCAGGACGAAGCCCGCGCCGTCCGGCTCGGCGGTGGTCGCAAGCGCCGCCACGTCGGACCCGGCCTCGCGCTCCGAGAGCGCGAACGCGGCGATCTTGCGCCCTTCCGCGACGGCGGGGAGATAGGCGCGGCGCTGGGCCTCGGTGCCGAACAGGCTGATCGCGCCGCTGCCGAGGCCCTGCATGGCGAAGGCGAAGTCGGCGAGGCTGGCAAAGCGTGCGAGCGTCTCGCGCACGAGGCAGAGCGAACGCACGTCCAGGCGGTCGCTGGCGCCGCCATGGGCGGCCGGCACGGCATGGCGCAACAGCCCGGCCTCGGCCAGGCGCCCGACCAGCTTCCGGCAGGTCGCATCGACCACGCTGGCATCCTCGTTCACATCCGCGAGCGCCGCGGCGGCAAAGCGCTCGACCTCGGCGGCAAGCGCCCTGTGGCGCTCCTCGAAGAACGGCCAGGCGAGATAGGTGCGATCGGGCATCGCGCTCAGTTGCCCTCGAACTCGGGCGGCGTCTTCGCGACGAACGCTTCATAGGCGCGCCGAAAATCCTCGGTCTGCATGCAGATCGCCTGGGCCTGGGCCTCGGCCTCGATCGCCGCCTCGATGCTCATGTTCCACTCCTGGTTGAGCATCGTCTTGGTTATCATATGGGCGAAGGTCGGCCCCGCGGCGAGCTTGGCCGCGAGATCGAGCGCGTCGCCGAGCAGCCGCGCGCGCGGGCAGAGCCGGTTGAAGAAGCCCCACTGATGACCCTCCTCGGCGCTCATCGACCGCCCGGTGAAGAGCAGCTCGGCGGCGCGCCCCTGGCCGATGATCCGCGGCAGCAGGGCGCAGGCACCCATGTCGCACCCGGCAAGGCCGACGCGCACGAACAGGAACGCGGTCTTCGCCTCGGGCGTGGCCAGGCGCAGGTCCGAGGCGAGCGCGAGGCAGGCGCCGGCGCCCACGCAGACGCCGTCGATCGCGGCGATCACCGGCTGCGGGCAGGCCCGGATCGCCTTGACCACGTCGCCGGTCATGCGCGTGAACGCGAGCAGGCCCTTCATGTCGCGCCCGGTGAGCGGCGCGATGATCTCCAGCACGTCGCCGCCCGAGCAGAAGTTGCCGCGGGCACCGCTCAGCACCACCGTCTTGACGTCGTCGCAACCCGCCAGCGCGCGGAAGGTGTCGCGCAGCTCGGCGTACGACTCGAAGGTGAGCGGGTTCTTTCGGTCCGGCCGATTGAGCGTGAGGATCGCGACGTCGTCCCGCATCTCCCAAAGGAAGTGCTGCGGCCGGAACTCGGCTCCCCTCATCGCGCCCTCCCCGCCTCGGCGCTGGCCTCGGACCTGTGCTTGAGCTCGGCCAGCAGGTCCGTCAGCGTGTCGATCTCGTCGTCCGAAACGTCCGCGAGCAGCTCGCTGATCCAATGCTCGTGCGCGCGCGCCATCGCCGCAAACGCCGCGCGCCCCCGTCCGGTCAGTGCGACGTAGGTCGTGCGGCGGTCGGATGCCGGCGACCGGCGATCGACCAGCCCGTCGCGCTCAAGGCCGGCGACGATCGAGGTGACGTTGCCGCCCGAGACCATGAGCCGGCGGGACAGCTCGCCCATGGTGAGCCCGTCCGGGGCACGCTCGAGCGCCGCCATCAGATCGAAGCGCGGCAAGGTGGTGGCAAAGCGCGCGCGCAGGACCCGGCGCATCTCGCGCTCGATCACGCTGGTCGCGGCATACAGGCGCAGCCACAGCCGCAGCCGCCGCTTGCTCGCGAGCTCGGGCCGGTCGAGGGCGCGGGCGAGTGCCATCACATCACCTCGCCGCCCGCGACCGCGATCGCCTGCCCGGTGATCCCATCCGTGCCCGGCGCGCACAGCCAGAGCACGGTCGCCGCCACCTCCTCGGGGCGGATCAGCCGGCCTTGCGGGTTCTTCTTGACCAGCTCCGCCCCGGCCTCGGCCGGACTCCGCCCGGTCTTGGCGACGATGTTCGCGATCGCGCCTCGGGCCATATCGGTGTCGGTGTAGCTCGGGCAGACGGCGTTCACGGTGATGCCCTTGGTCGCGGTCTCCAGGGCCAGCGCGCGGGTCAGGCCGATGACGCCGTGCTTGGCGGCGCAATAGGCCGAGACGTAGGCGGCGCCCTTCAGGCCGGCGATGCTCGCGACATTCACGATGCGGCCGAAACCCGCCTCGAGCATGTCGGGCAGCGCCGCCCGGCTGCACAGGAAGGTGCCGATCAGATTGACCTCCAGCATGCCCCGGAACAGCTCGAGCGAGGTGTGCACGAATGGCGCCGATGCGGCGGCGCCGGCGTTGTTGACCAGGATCGCCGCCGGCCCGAAGGCCCGAGTCGCTTCGGCGAACGCCGCGGCGACGCCGGCTTCCTCGGTGACGTCGCAGCGAACAGCCTGACCAAGTGGCAGCGTTTCGGCCTTCTCCTTGAGCTGCGCCTCGTTGCGGCCCATCAGCGTGACCTTGGCGCCCGCGGCCGCGAGCGCGCTCGCGATCGCCGCGCCGATGCCGCGGCCGCCGCCGGTCACCACCGCGTGCCGTCCGTCCAACGCAGCCATCCCGGGGCTCATACCGCGATCGCCAGGTCGGCCGCGCGCTTCAGGTTGCGCACGAGCTGATCGCGGCCCGCGAGATACTGCATCGGCCACGCGATCTGGTCGTAGCCGAGCCGGGCCGCGGCGTGCAGCGCCCAGTACGGGTCGGCCAGATGCGGCCGCGCCAGGCAGCAGAGGTCGGCGCGCCCGGCGGCGATGATGCCGTTGACGTGATCCGGCTCGAAGATGTTGCCGACCGCCATGGTCGCGATCGCGGCCTCGTTGCGGATGCGATCGGAGAACGGCGTCTGGAACATCCGGCCGTAGATCGGCTTCGCGCGCGTGCTGGTCTGGCCGGCGGAGACGTCGATGATGTCGGCGCCCGCGGCCGCGAACGCCTTGGCGATCGCGACCGCGTCCTCGCCGGTGATGCCGCCCTCGACCCAGTCGGTCGCCGAGATCCGCACCGACATCGGCCTGTGCTGCGGCCAGACCGCGCGCATCGCGGCGAAGACCTCGAGCGGGAAGCGGAGCCGGTTCTCCAGATCACCGCCGTATTCGTCGGTGCGCCGGTTCATGAGCGGCGTGATGAACGCGGACGGCAGATAGCCATGCGCGCAGTGCAGCTCGACCATGTCGAAGCCGCACGCCTCGCCCATCGCGGTCGCGCGCACGAACGCGGCGCACACATCGTCCATGTCGGCGCGCCTCATCGGCCGCGGCACCTGATTGTGCGGCGACCACGGCACGGCCGACGGCCCGATCAGCTCCCAGTTGCCCTCATCCAGCGGCTCGTCCATGCCCTGCCAGCCGAGCTTGGTCGAGCCTTTGGGCCCGGCGTGGCCGAGCTGCAGGCAGATCTTCGCCTCGGTGTGACGGTGCACGAAGTCGACGATGCGCGTCCAGGCGGCGACGTGCTCGTCTTGGTACATGCCGGCGCAGCCGGGGGTGATGCGCGCCTCGGGTCCGACGCAGGTCATCTCGGTGAACACCAGGCCGGCGCCGCCTTGCGCGCGCGTGCCCAGGTGCACCAGGTGGAAGTCGCCCGCGATCCCGTTCTCGGCCGAGTACATGGCCATGGGCGACACCGCGATGCGATTGACCAGCTCCAGCTCGCGCAGGCGGAACGGGGTGAACATGGGCGGCACCGCGAGTTGCACCGGGTGCCGGCTCGCCCGCTCGGCGAACCACTGCTCCATGCCCTCGAGCCAGGTGCGATCGCGCAGGCGCAGGTTCTCGTGGCTGACGCGCTGGCTGCGGGTGAGCAGCGAATAGGCGAACTGCATCGGCTCGAAGCCTACGTAGCGCGGCACCGCCTCGAACCATTCGGTCGAGTTGCGCGCGGCGCTCTGCAGCTTCAGCACCTCGATGCGGCGGCTCTCCTGATAGGTCTCGAGCGCGCGCTCCAGATCGTCCTGCGCATGCAGCGCATCGGCGAGCTCGATCGCATCCTCGAGCGCGAGCTTGGTGCCGGAGCCGACCGAAAAATGCGCGGTGTGCGCGGCATCGCCGAGCAGCACGATGTTGCCGTGATACCAGCGCGCGCAGGCGATCCGCGGAAAGTTGAGCCAGGCCGAGCCGCGCAGATGCTTGGCGTTGCTCATCAACCGCTGCCCGTCGAGATACCTCTCAAACAGCATCTCGCAGGCGGCGACGCTGTCCGCCTGGCTCATCTGCTCGAAGCCGAGCGCCCGCCAGGTCGCCTCGTCGCATTCGACGATGAAGGTCGAGGTCGCCGCATCGAAGCGGTAGGCATGCGCCCAGATCCAGCCGTGCTCGGTCTCCTCGAAGATGAAGGTGAAGGCCTCGAACACCTTGTTGGTGCCGAGCCAGACGTACTTGTTCTGGCGCAGCTCGATGCTCGGTTCGAAGGCGGCGGCGTGCTGGCTCCTGATCCGGCTGTTGCTGCCGTCGGCCGCGACAATCAGATCGGCGTCGCGGTACGCTCCAAGACCCTCGACCTCGCTTTCGAACTGCAGCCTGACGCCGAGCGTGCGGGCGCGCTCCTGAAGGATGCCCAGCAGGCGCTTGCGGGCGATGCCGGCGAAGCCGTGGCCGCCGGAGCGCACGACGTGGCCCTTGAAGTGGACGTCGATGTCGTCCCAGTGCTGAAAGGCGTCCTCGATCGCCGCGGCGCTCGCCGGGTCGTTCTTCCAGAGATTCTCCAGGGTTTCGTTGGAGAAGACGACGCCCCAACCGAAGGTGTCGTCGGGGCGGTTGCGCTCGACCACGAGGACGTCGTGCGCCGGATCGCGCAGCTTCATCGAGATCGCGAAATACAGCCCGGCCGGGCCCGCACCGATGCAGACGATCCTCATGCAGCATCCTTCTCGCCGCGCCCGGCTGATACTTTAAGCTTGAAATGTCCGGTTTCAAGGGGATCGAGCCGGAGATCCGCCGGGACGACCGACTTGGCCGCCGGCCGGACCGCTCAACCTCAACGCGATCGCATGAGCGTGGCGAGCTGCTGCGCGCATCTCTTGAGCGGTTCCGAGCTCTGGTTGGCTTTCGCCATCGCCATGGCCCCGGAGTACGATGCGACGATCAGGGTCGCCAAGCCCTCCGGGTCCGCATTCTTCAAAGCTCCGGCGGCCTGATCCGCGCGCAGTCTTTGCGTGATCGCCGCCTGCCAGGCCTCGAAGACATTCTGAACCGCGCTCTGGAATTCCGAATCTGCAAGCGCTAGCTCGAGGGCGAGGTTGTTCAGCGGACAACCCAAAACCCTGCCGCGATCATCCAACGTGGCTGCGATCCTTCCGAACACATCCCCTATGCCGTCCGCTGCCGTGCGTGCCGATCCGACCGGCTCGATCCAGGTCTCTTCGACCGCTTGCGCAACACGTTCGCGAATGACCGCAAGCCCAAGCGCCTTCTTCGTCGGGAAGTGATGATGCAGCGCGCCGCCGGTCACGCCGGCCTCGCGCATGATGTCGTGCGTGCTGGTCGCGTGATAACCACGGGCCTGGAAGGCGCGCGCCGCGACATCCAGCACGCGACGCCTCATGGCCTCCGGGTCATTCGATCGTCTTCGCTTGTGGGCCGGCCGTTCCGTCATCACCCGATCCAATAGCTCGGCGCCAATCTAGCATGTTGACAAAACCGGACAACCGGTCTGTTCTGGTAGACCGGACGACCGGTCTGTTTTCCCCGACGGATCTCAGATCCGCGACCGCGATGGCGCGGCCCGGTCGGGATAGAGGAGGGGAAAACCCAATGACGACCACACGCTCCGGCCCAATCCGCCTGTTCTCGGGGCCGCTCAGCATGTTCGGCGCGAAGACGCAGATCGCGGTCCTGGAGAAGGGGGTGGACTTCGAGCTGGTCATGGTTCCGTTCGAAGTCGCTTATGAGCCCAAGCACCCGGAAGTGCTTCGAATCAACCCGAAGCAGCAGGTGCCGATTCTGATCCATGGGGATCTGGAGATCTTCGACTCCACTCAGATCTTCGAGTACCTCGAGGATCTGCAGCCGCAGCCGCCATTGTGGCCTGAGGGACCGGTCGCCAGGGCTCGGGCGCGCCTGCTCGAGCTGAAATCCGACGAGGTCTTTTTTCCCCACATCATTCGCTTGATGGGTCTGCAATCGAGCCCGCAAGACCCCGGCGCGACGGCAGCGCGGTGCGCAGCAGCGCGCTATTACGACGAGATGGAATCTCTCCTGGCGGACCGGGAGTTTCTCGCAGGGACGTACTCCTTCGCGGATATTGCCTTCTACATGGCGCAGCTGTTTGGCGCTCGGATGGGCGCGCCGATGACTGAGGCCACGCCCAGGCTGCTCCGCTGGCGCGACCGGGTAACCACGAGGCCAGCGGTCCGAAGCGTGGTTGGTCCGATGACCGCCTTCCTCCTCTCCAGGCGCCGCCCGGTCCCGGATTTCCTGTCGTCCGCCGTGCCGCCGCGCCCCGCCGATTGGTCGCACAAAGTGTGAGCCATGAGGATCTCGTCATTGCGCGCGCCCGAAGGGAGCGAAGCGATCCAGGGAATGCGGGTTTGACCGGATCGCCACGACCGCTTCGCAGTCTCGCGATGACGGGAAACGATGGCGCGCGAACTTGTGATCCCGGGGACTAGGACGGTTCCTTGGAAAGCTCCGCCTTGGCCACCTGCTCGAGCCAGCGGATCAGCCGCGTGTGGTCCTGCCCGGGGCCAAGCGCCAGGCGCGCCGTGGCCCAGATTTCGTGGGCAAGAGCGCTCAAGGGGGCCGGCATCTCGGCAGCGCGCGCCAGATCCAGCGCCTGCCGCAGATCGCCGAGCAGGCCATCCAGGGGCAGGCCCGAGCCGAAGCGCCGCGAGAGCACGTGGCGCGCGATCGTCGTCTCGGTCGCGTAGTTGGCGCCCGCCGAGGCGTTCAGCGCCTCGAGCAGGGCCGCCGGCTCGAGATCGGCGCGCCGCCCGACCATGAGGGTCTCGGCCGTGGCGAGGAAACACAGCGCCGCGAGCTGGCCGCAAAGCGCCTTCGTCGCATGCGCGGAGCCTACCGGTCCGGTCCGGATCAGGCGTGAGCCGAAAGTCTCCAGCACCGGCTGGGCGCGCGCCACGGCCTCGTCGTCGCCACCGACCAGCAGCGTGAGCTTTCCGGACCTCAGCTCCACGAGCCCACCGAGCGCCGGGGCATCGATCATCGCCACGCCCGCCCGCCGCAGCTCCTTGGCGATCTCCCTGGTCTGCGCCGGCGGCGACGCGCTCAGGTCGACCAGGATCTTGCCGGTGCCGAAGCCGTGGACCACGCCCTCGCGCCCGATCGCCGCGGCGCGCACGTCGGCCGGCCGCGGCAGCATGGCGAGCACGATGTCGCAGGCCTCGGCCATCAGGCGCGGGCTCGCGGCCACCTCGCCGCCGGTCTCCATCAGGAAATAGCGGACCGTGTCGTTGTCGAAGTCGTAGACCTGAGTGCGAAAGCCGGCGTGGATCAGGCGGGTCGCGAGCGGCGCCCCCATCGTGCCAAGGCCGACGAAGCCGAGGGTGGGTCTGACGCTGGGTTCCTCCGGCATCCGTCCTGGTCCCGCTCAGGCGCCGGGCTTCGCTTTCAGGCTCTCGTCGATCAGGAACAGATCGGTGAGCAGCGCCCGCAGGTGGATCGAGGCATTGAGGTTGTCGATCAGCTGCGAGCTGATGGCATCCTGCGCCAGGACCAGCCGGATCGCCGCACCGGCCTTGGCAGCGTCGCTCTGCACCACCTCGAGGAAAGCCTGCGCCGCCTGGCTGCGCCCGGGCGCGGCAGCGAACTCGGCGCCGGCCGCCTCCACCAGGTCATCGAGAGCGGCAAGCGCGCGCTCGAGCAGGCGGCGCAGCTCGCCGGACGGCCCGCCTTCGTCGCCGCGCCGGCCCTGGGCGGCATAGGCGAGGCAGAACTCGTACGCCTCCTCGATGGCGTCGCTGCGCTCGGCGACTGACCGGAAGCCTCGATCGGCGGATGTCATGCCGTGCGGCTCCTCGAGCGGTGGTGCCTGGGCGCGCTCAATCGGCGGCGCCCCGGCTTTCCGCCGCCGCCTGCCGCTTCGCGGCGCCTTGTCCCGCGATCCGCCAGCGCGCCGGGTCGTGCTGCTCGGCGTATTCGGAGCCGGTGATCCAGCCGAGGATCATCGAGCGCGTCTGCCAGAGCTTCTCGGGCCGGAGCGCGAAATAGACGTGCACCATGATGAGCGTGATCGAGGTCAGCGCGGCGAGGCCGTGCAGCACGTAGACCACGCCCCAGGCCCGATCGCTCAGCCAGTACGGATCCCGGGTCCAAAACGGCGTGTCGACCTTGACCATCATCACCAGCCCGGTCGCGATCGTGGTCAGGAGGACGAGCGCGATCGCGTGATGATACAGCTTCTGGAGCAGCAGGTACTTGCCCGGCCGCGGCACGACGGCTCGCGTCCCGAGCGCGCGGAGTGTGGCGCGCCAGGCGGCCCGCAGGTCCGCGGGCCACACCATCATCGAGGAAGGCTCCAGCCAGACCAGCGCGCGCACCATGTGGAAGAGCACCGCGGCGGTGAGCACCAGCCCGGCGATCCAGTGCATGGTCACCCAGGCGAACCTGACGCCCAGGATCGGCAGGAAGCCGGTCGCCAGCAGCGCGAGCACCGAGGCGGCCATCACCCAGTGGAAGATGCGATCGGGCAGACGATGTCGGACGATGCGATCGGGTGCGCGCACGTGCCCTTCCTGGAGCAGCGCCCTGCCTCAGCCGCCCGGCTGGCGTTCGAGACGGTGCCGAACCGCCGGCTCCCACAGCGCCTTGAACAGGGCATGCACGACGATGAGCGCGATCCCCGCGCCCACGAACAGCGGCAGGAGATCCCAGGAGATGCCCAGCAGCACCTCCTGGCCCCACGCATTGGTATCGGTGCGCAGCGGAGTCATGCGATCTGCTCTTCCTTCCCTCGGCTGTCAGGCACGGACGTGAACCAACGCGATCCGGTTAACGTTTCATCAACCATTGGCCGCTAACGTGTCGACGGTCCATGCGACCCTGGGAATCCGTCGGGCGCCGATGGGACTGGAGGCGTGGATTGCCACGGTCGCATGGACCACCCGAAGTCGGAGTTGACGCCCCGAAGGTTAACATTCGGTCAACGTCTCCATGCGTGGCAGGTCCGTTCAACGTCTCCATGCGCGCCACGCCCGTTCCGCGCCACGCCCGTTCAACGCTTCCATGCGCGGATGCCCGTGCCGCGTCGCGGGTGCGCTCGCGCTCAGCGTGGTGGCGCCGCTCAGCCGCCGGCCTGACCCGGGCAATCCTGCCTCCCCCCGCGCCGTCATTCGGCCTCGCGGATGGATCGCCGGGCTCGTCGACCCACGGCGGTCCGGTTGGGCGCAAGCGATAGCATTGAGAACTGGCCACTTTTCGTTGTCATGCGCGGGCTTGACCCGCGCATCCACCTCCGATGCTGCGCCCGGGCCGAGACATGGATCGCCGGGTCAAGCCCGGCGATGACATTCAGTGGCAGATCTTGCCAAAGCGGGCCGCAACCTGAACTGAGTACGCGGGCTGAACCGGACAGCATTGGGGTCGATCCGGCGATGACGGGCCCTGAGTCACGCGGCGTCGCGCACGGCCCGCCGCACGAGATTCTGCATCAGCGGCACCTTGAAGTGGTTGTAGTTGAGCGGTCGCGCGCCGCGGGTCACCGACTGCCCGGCGAGCTGCGCCAGCTGGTCGTCGACCGCATTGCCGCGGACCACGTCGCCCACCACCGCGAGCAGCCGCGGCGTGCACGCGACCCCGCCGCAGGCGACCCGCGCCCGCTCGACCACGCCGTCGCTCACCACCAGCGCCGAGGCGACGTTGACCAGCGGGAAATCCCAGGTCTGCCGGTCCGCGACCTTCTCGAAGTAGAACTTCGCTCCCGCCCAGGTGTTCGGGATCCGGATCGCACTCAGGATCTCGCCCGGCTCGCGCGCGGTCATGCGCGTGATGTCGACCGCGGGGCCGATGAAGAAGTCCTCGGCTTTCACGGTCCGCTCGCCGCCCGCGCTCGCGAGCAGCATCTCCGCCTCGAGCACCACCAGCACCGGGGCGGTATCCGACGGGGTCACGGCGACGCAGCGGTCGGCCTCGAACAGCGCATGCTCGCGGTTCATGCCCTCGGGCGTATCGGCGTAGCAGGTGTTGCCCCCGGCCCGATAGCACGGCAGCCCGTAGCGATAGTACCAGCAGCGGGTGTCCTGCGAGACGTTGCCGCCGATGGTGCCGTTGTTGCGGATCTGCGGGCTCGCGACCCGGCGCGCCGCATCGGCCAGGATGCGGAACCTGTCTTGGATCAGCGGGTCGCGCTCGATCTCGGTGAGCGTGGTCAGCGCGCCGATCTCGATCCCGTCCGCTCTCTCGCGCACGCCCTTGAGCTCGGCGATGCCGGTGATGTCGATCACCGCCACAGGCCGCTTCGCCCGGTCCTTGAACCACGCCAGGCTGTCGTTGCCCCCCGCCATCACCCAGCCGTCGGCCCCGAAGCGATCCGCCAGCTCGAGCGCGTCCTGAAGGCTCGCCGGCTGATAGAGCTCGAAGCTCGGCATCATGTCTTTGACGATCATCGCCAGCCTCCCTCAGAATGTGTTGACCTGCAGCGAGCCGTGCGACTGCTCCTGCTCGGCCAGCGCATTGACGATCATGTCGGGCACCACCGGCGTGCGGTTGAAGAGGTGCCCGCCGAGCGCATCCGAGATGGCGCACACCAGCGCCGCCGCGGCGCAGCCCTGCAACGGCTCGCCGATGCCCTTGGAACCGATCGGGCTCTGCGGGTCCGGCTTGTCGACCGCGGCCCACTTCATGTCCGGCGGGACGTCGAGGTAGGTCGGCAGCTTGCAGTCGTGGAGCCCGATATTGGCCGGCAGACCGAGCTTCGGGTCGTAGACGTGGCGCTCGTAGCAGGCGAGCCCGAAGCCCATCACCGCGCCGCCGCGCACCTGATTGGCGAGGCTTTGCGGATGGATCACCGTGCCGCAATCGGCGACGCCCAGGTAGTCGAGCATCCGGAACTGGCCGGTCTCGACGTCGAGCTCGATCATCATGAAGCCCGCGGCGAGCGCCGGCACCGTGCCGGTCTTCTCGAGGGTGTCCTTGGCGACCCCGATCAACCCGGTTCCGGCGATGCCGGCGACCGAGCGTTTGGTCATCGGGTTGATGTCCTCGGGCACCTCCTCGCCGCTGAACGCGCCGCCGAGCTCGAGCGCGCGCTGTGCGCACTGGGCGAAGGTCATTGCGCTGCCCGGATCGGCCTTGCTCACCACCCGCTCGCCCTCGAGCTCGAAGTCGTCGGGCTTGCCGCCGAGGTCCATGGCCGCGATCTGCAGCAGCTTCTGCTTCGCATCCATGGCCGCGACGTAGTTGGTCCGGGTCATGGTGAAGCTGGTGTTGCTGCCGAACTGGCCGAGGTTCCAGGGCAGGTGCTTGCTGGAGTCGCCGCGCTCGATCACGCAGTTCGCCCAGTCGTAGCCGAGCACCTCGGCGGCCACTCGCGACGTGCCGCTGTGCGAGTAGGTGCCGAGATTGCCGACCCCGGTGTGGATGTGCAGCTTGCCGTCCGGGGTGATCCGGACGAGGCCGTCGAAGCCGCTCGAGCCCGCCGAGTGGTAAGCCGTGCCGACGCCGACGCCGATCACCTTGCTGCCATTGCGCCGGCCGGAGAGCTGCTTCTTCTCCTCCCAGCCGAAGCGCTCGGCGCCCTGGAGGAGCGCATCCTGGAGATAGGCGCTGGTCACCGGGCCCTGCTCGGCGCCGTACTTGGCGTTCATGTCGGGCGCGTTGACCCGGCGGATCTCGATCCGATCGAGACCGAGCTCGCGCGCCGCCTTGTCGATCAGGGGCTCGACCGCGGCCGCGATCTGGTTCTCGCCCGGGCCCCGCTGGGCGCCGCGCGGCGGCGTGTTGGTGAGCACCGAGATGCCGCGCCAGCGCATCGCCAGCGGCTGGTACACGATCGAGACCGCGCTGCCGGCGTTGCGGAAGTCCCAAAAGCCGCTGTTCGGGCCATTCTCCTGCACGACGTAGAGGTCGACCGCGGTGATCCGGCCATCCTCGCGAAAGCCGATCTTGACGTGGCCCTGGAAGCCCGGCCGCGCCGAGCCGAGCGCGTATTCCTCGTGCCGCGCGATCCGCATCATCACCGGCCGGCCGGTCTTCTTGGCCATGTGCCCCGGGATCGACATGATCGGATAGGCGCTGCCCTTGGAGCCGAAGCCGCCGCCGCAGAACTCGGCGACGTAGACGATGTTCTCCGGCTCGATCTCGAGGTAGCGGGCGAGGCCCGGAATCACGAACGACTGGCTCTGCGTGGAGCCGTAGACGTAGCACTTGCCATTCTGCCAGTAGGCCATGGCGGTGCGCGGCTCCATCGAGTGGTGCGAGAAGCCGGCGGTGACGAAGCTCTGCTCGATCACCAGCTTGGCGTCGGCGAAGCCGGCCTCGAGATCGCCGAACGACCACTCCTCGGCCGGCTGCCCGCGCGGCAGCTGACCGTCGGGCACCGCGAAGTCGCCCGCCTCCCACTTGACCTCCTGGAGATCGAGGCGGACGTTCGCCACGTTGCCGTTCGCGCGCGCGTTCGGCCCGCCCGGATACAGGCTGTCGAGCGGATCAAGCGTGAACGGCAGCGGCTCGAGGTCGACCTTGATCTTCTCGATGGCATTCGCCGCCGTGGTCTCGTCGACCGCCGCCACCGCGAGGATCGGCTCGCCGACGAACAGCGGCTCCATGGTCAGGATCTGGTTCTCGGGCGGCGGCAAGGACGGCACGTCGTCCGCGGTCAGGATATCGACCACGCCGTCCATGGCCAACGCCTCGGAGGCGTCGATGTTGCGCACCCGGGCATGCGGCATGGGGCTGGTCAGCAGCTTGCAGAACAGCATGCCCTCGGCGCGGAAGTCCTCCGCGTACTTGGCCCGGCCGGTGACCTTGGCGACCACGTCCGGCGGCACGAAGTCCTTGCCGATCAGGTTGTAAGCCATCTCACGCCTCCCCGGCCGCGCGCATCACGCCGCGCAGATAATGATCGTAGGCGCCGCAGCGGCAGAGATTGCCCGACATCGCGAGCCTGGCCTCCTCGACCGACGGCTTGGGGTTCGCCAGCAGCAGCCCGACCGCCGCCACCACCTGGCCCGGGGTGCAGAAGCCGCATTGCGGCCCGAGCTCGGCGACGAAGGCCTCCTGCACGGGGTGCAGCTCGCCGTTCGGCCCCTCGAGCCCTTCGACCGTGGTGATCGCGCGGTCGCGCGCCGCGTGGGTCAGCATCGAGCAGGAGTACAGCGGCACGTCGTCGACCAGCACGGTGCACGCGCCGCACTCGCCCCGGTCGCACCCGAGCTTGGTGCCGGTCAGGCCGAGCTTGTAGCGGAGCGTCATGGCCAGGGTCTCCTGCGGCAGGACGTCGACCCGCCGCACCCGGCCATTCACGTTCAGGCTGATCAGACGCTCGACCGCCCCCGTGGCGGCCCGCGCCGGGCGCCCACCCATGCCTCCGAACACGTAGCCGGCCGTCGACACGGCGGCGCCGGAGGCGATCACGCCTTTGATGAACTCACGCCTGGAGCTGCGCTGCTGCGCCACCCGGGTGAGCACGCCTGGGTCGTCGTCCGCCGCCTCGTGGTCGCGAGCCGGTCGAGCGACGCCGTCGTCTTGGGGGATTCGATCCGACATGCCTGGCCCTTTGCTCTGCTTGGAGCCACATCGACACGCCGGGGAGCGAGCCCTGTCGTCGTAAGCCTCCCCGACGCCCGCGCCTCCTTTGAAACCAGACTAAATCCAAACGCGGGGGTCTGTACACCCCGAAGCGAGCGTTCGCTTCACGATTGCGTGCACCGCTCACGCGATCTCCGGCGGCCCGGCTTTCGGCCGCCCTCGCCAGCCGCCCCTGTCTCGGCGCGTCAGCTTGATGATCGGGACCGTTCGTGGGAAGCTTCGGGCTCGGCGCCAATCGACCACAGGTGAGGCGATGCCGTCAGCAGTGGGAGCGCTCGTCGTCGGAGCCGGCATCTGGCTTGCCGCGCACGCGGCGGCGGCCGACGAGTTCGCGCGCGGTCTGTCCGCCTACAACGCGGCCGACTACCAGAGTGCGTTCGATGCCTGGTATCCGCTCGCCGACGAGAACGACGCCAAGGCTCAGGCGGCGATCGCGTTCTTGTACCTGAAGGGGCTGGGCGTCCGGCAGGACGACGTGCGCGCCGCCGACTGGTATCGCCGGGCCGCGCACCTCGGGCGACCGGAGGCGCAGTTCTTCCTTGGCACCTTGTACTATCTCGGCCGGGGCGTGCCCCAGAACGACCAGCTCGCCCACGTGTGGTGTGAGATCGCGCTTGCCCGCGGCATGCCGGCGGGGCTGAACTGCCGGGACGCCGCCTCGGCCAGGATGACCCGAGGCGAGGTGCGCGAAGCCTACCGCACGGCGGCCAGATGGCTGGAGCGCGCCGGTAAAGAGTGAGCTCGCCGTGACCAGGGTGCCGCTAGAGAACAAGGTGCCGCGCTCGCGGCCGGCGTGATGGCCCAGGCCGCAGCAGCGCCGAGTGCCGCGCCGGAGGTTCTGGTCGAGGTCCGCGACCTCAAGAAGTACTTCCCGGTGACCAAGGGGTTGCTTCTCCAGCGCGCCGTCGGTCAGGTGAAGGCGGTCGACGGCGTCAGTTTCGCGATCCACCGGCGGGAGGCGCTCGGGCTGGTCGGCGAGTCGGGCTGCGGCAAGAGCACGATCGCACGTTGCCTGCTGAAGCTGCTCGCGCCGAGCGGCGGCACCATCCACTTCGGCGGTGCCGACATCGGCCAGCTGGACAGACCGTCGAACTTGGCCTTTCGCCGACAGGTGCAGGCGATCTTCCAGGATCCCTATTCCTCGCTCAATCCCCGCATGAAGGTGCGCGAGATCGTCGGCGAGCCGCTCTACGTGCACGGCCGGTCCGCCTCGGGCGCCGACCTCGAGCGGCAGGTCCTCCGGCTCCTGGAGCTGTGCGGCTTGCCCCGGCGCCTGGCCGACCACTATCCCCACGAGATGAGCGGCGGCCAGCGCCAGCGGATCGGCATCGCGCGCGCCCTGGCGCTCAAGCCCGAGTTCATCGTCTGCGACGAGCCGGTCTCGGCGCTCGACGTCTCGATCCAGGCGCAGATCATCAACCTGCTCGAGGACCTGCAGGCCGAGTTCGGTCTGACCTATCTGTTCATCGGCCACGATCTGTCCGTGGTCAGGCATCTCTGCCAGCGGGTCGCGGTCATGTACCTCGGCAGGCTGGTCGAGATCGCCGAAACCGACGAGCTCTTCGACCACCCCATGCACCCGTACACCCAGGCGCTGCTCGCCGCCGTGCCGGAGCCGGACCCGGTCGCCGAGCGCGCGCGGCCGCATCAGATCCTGCCGGGCGAGGTGCCGAGCCCGCTCGATCCGCCCTCTGGCTGCGTGTTCCACCCCCGGTGCCGGCTCGCGGAGCCTGCCTGCCGCGAACGTGAGCCGGAGCTGCTGGAGTTGAGGCAAGACCATTGGGTGGCGTGCCCGGTCGTGGCAAGATGAGCCAAGCGGTCACGCTGCAAGGCAGGACGGCGACACCTTCAGGGAGCCAGCGCGACAGCTGCCGGCTGTGGCGTGCCAATCGGAAGGAGGACCCTACGATGAGGAAGAGGCATCAAGCCCGCGGGCGTGAGGATGGCGAGCGGATCAGGGAGGAGTTGCGGCACGCCTACGATTTCGATCCGCGCGACCCGCTGTTCGGCCTGAGCCGGTCGCAGCTGTCGGGCCCGCGTCTCGACCGGCGGACGACGCTCCGGCTGCTCGCGGCCGCCGGCACGCTCTCGGCGTGGCATCTGGCGCCTGGGTTCGGTGCGCGCCCCGCCGGCGCGCAGACGGGCGGCGAGCTGAACGCCGGCTGGTCGGGCGTGGGCGAGATCCGCACCCTCGATCCAGCGCAGATCAACCAGGTGCTGCAGTTCCAGATCTCCTCCAACGTGCTGAGCGGGCTCACCCACGTCGACGCCGAGCTGGTCGCCCAAGGCGACCTCGCCGAGGACTGGAGCGTCTCCGACGACGGCACGGAATGGACGTTCAAGCTGCGCGAGGGCGTCACCTTCCACAATGGCGACCCGTTCACCGCGGAAGACGTGGTCTTCACCTACCATCGCTCCAAGAACCCCGAGAACTCGATCCACTCGGCGGTGATCTCCAACGTCGCGGACGTGGTGGCGGAGGACGACCACACGGTCAGGCTCATCCTGGGCGCCCCGCAGGCTTCGCTTCTGACCAAGACGCTGGAGCGCTCGAGCGGGCGCGCCATGACCATCGTGAGCCGGCGCGCGCTCGAGGAGCTCGGCGGCGCGCAGTACGGGCTCACCCCGGTCGGCACGGGGCCGTTCCGGGTGGCCGACCACACGCTCGGCCAGTCGGTCGTGCTGGAGAGGTTCGAGAACTATTACGACCCGGAGCGCCCCAAGCTCGACAAGGTGACGATCACGCCGATCATCGACGCCGAGCCGCTGGCGGCGGCGATCGAGGCGGGCGACATCCAGCTGATCGGCGGCAACCCGATCGCGCCGGAGATCGTCGACCGGTTCCTCGAGAACCCCGACCTGGTGGTCAGCATCATCCCGGCGCCGGGCTTTCAGAGCGTGTGGATGAACCCGTGGCGCGAGCCGTTCACGGTGTCGGACTACAACAAGCCGCTCGAAGAGCTGATGGCCGAGCCGGGCTTCAAGACCCGCCTCGCGTTCGCCAAGGCGCTCGATCGCGACCGCTACATTCAGCAGGCGCAGTTCGGCCGCGGCCAGCCCTGCTACGGCTCGATCAACCCCGCCATGGCCTTCTTCTTCGACCAGAATCTGGGCGAGTCGAGCAACCAGCGCTTCGATCTCGAGGAGGCCAAGCGCCTGCTCGCCGAGGCCGGCCACCCGGACGGCGAGGGCATTCCCCCGCTCAAGATCCTGCACACCCCGGACCAGCGCCGCGAGGTCCAGGTCATCGCCAACATCCTCAGCACCAACCTCGGCATCGAGGTCGAGCCGGACACCAAGGACTTCCCCGTCTTGATCGACGAGTTCGACAAGATGAACTTCGATCTGGTCCGCCTCGGCTCGGGCGGCGACTACGATCCGGACGACGCCCTGGTCGACTGGATGCAGACCGATTCCAAGTTCAACGGCCGGCTCAGGGACAAGGACAAGATGCCGTTCGGCAACTTCTCCGATGCCCAGGTGGACGAGCTGATCGAGCAGCAGCGCCTCGAGACCAATCCGGACCAGCGCAAAGCCCTGGTCCAGGAGGCGAACAGGATCACCTCCGACAAGGTGGCGAGCGCGTTTCTGTTCCACCAGATGAACATCCTGGTCCACCACAATACCGTCAGTTTCCCGCCGGAGAGCCGGATCCCGGGCCTGGTCGACCTCGACCGGACGACGGTGTCCTGACGGCCGCAAGGGGCGGCCGGCGCGGCCGCCCCTGCCTCCCGGTCGGACGCAATGAGCCGCTATCTGATCAGGCGCGTCCTCTGGGCGATCGTCGTGATGTGGGCGGTCGCGACGCTCGTGTTCTTCATGCTCAGGGCGGTACCGGGCGATCCGATTGCGGCGATGCTGTTCGACGTCGGCGATCCCGCCGCGATCGAGGCGCTGCGCCAGAAGTACGGCCTCGATCAGCCGGTCTGGGTGCAGTACGTCCGGTGGTTCGGCCTGGTCCTGCAGGGCGATCTCGGCACCTCCCTGCTCGGCAGCCAGATCGAGGTGGCGCGCATCATCCGCGAAGCATTCCCCCGCACCATCTCGCTCGCCACCCTCTCCTTCCTGCTCGCCCTGGTGATCGCCGTGCCCGCCGGGCTGATCTCGGCGCTGAAGCGCCATTCCGCGATCGACCACGCGGTCACCATGGTCGCCTTCCTCGGCCTGTCGATGCCGGATTTCTGGCTCGCGATCCTCCTGATCATCGTGTTCGCCGCCAATCTTCAGTGGCTGCCCGCGATCGGCTACGCGCCGCTCTCGGACGGCTTCTGGCCCTGGTTCTCGCACCTCATCCTGCCCTCGATCGCGATCGGCACGCCGTTCGCCGCGATCATGGCGCGCATGATCCGCTCATCGATGCTCGAGGTGCTGCGGACCGAGTACATGCAGGTGGCCCGCTCCAAGGGCCTTCTGAAGCCGCGCCTGATCCTCGTGCACGCTCTGCCGAACGCTCTGATCCCGATCGTCACGGTCATGGGCATCGCGCTCGCGCTTCTCATGGCGGGCACGGTGGTCGTGGAGAACGTGTTCGCGATCAAAGGCTTGGGCCGCGTCCTGATCCAGGGCATCCTGAACCGCGACTACCCGGTGGTGCAGGGCGCGATTCTCGTGGTCTCGGCGATCTTCGTCTTTTCCAACCTTCTGGTCGACGTGCTGTACACCGTGATCGACCCCCGGATTCGCTATGAATGACCTGAGGGGCCGGTACGAGTGATGGAACGGGCGGACCTGATCGCGACCCCAGGCATGCTCGAGGCCGAGGCCGAGGCGTCGCCGGCGCGGCGCGGCGCGTGGCTGCGCTCCATCGCGCGCGACCGGAAGGCGCTGGTCGGACTCATCGTGCTCGCCGTGCTGACCGTGGCCGCGATCCTGGCGCCCTTCGTCTCGCCCTACGATCCGAACGACATGGCGTACGACATGATCGGCGCGCCCTCGCTCGCCCATCCGCTCGGCACCGACGATCTCGGCCGCGATCTCCTGACCCGCCTGATCTACGGCGCGCGCATCTCGCTGTTCGTCGGCGTCTCGACCGTCGCGATCGCGCTGGTCGCAGGCGTGCTCTTGGGCGTCGCCGCCGGCTATTTCGGCGGCTTTCTCGATTCGATCATCATGCGCCTGATCGACCTGCAATGGGCCTTTCCGAACTTCATCATCGCGGTCTACCTGGTCGCGGTGTTCGGCACCGGGCTTTCCAACGTGATCGTCGCGATCTCGCTCGCCTTCGTCGACGACTTCGCGCGCATCGCCCGCGGCATGGTGCTGTCGATCAAGCAGGAGCAGTACGTCGCCGCGGCCCGGGTGGTCGGCGCCTCGCACTGGCGGATCATGTGGCGCCACATCCTGCCCAACGCCACGGCACCCCTGATCGTGCAGGCGACCGTCTCGGTGTCCTACGCCATCCTGGCCGAGGCCGGGCTTTCCTTTCTCGGGCTCGGCGTCGAGGCCGACACCCCCACCTGGGGCCTGATCCTGGCCGACTCTCGCAGTTTCATCTCGCGCGCCTGGTGGCTCGGCGTTTTTCCGGGACTTTTCATCATGATCACGGTGCTCTCGATCAATTTCCTCGGCGACGCGCTCCGCGACCTCCTCGACGTCCGCGACACCCGGGACCTCGCGCAACCCTGATCTCAAACTCCTGCCTGGGCTGGCCGGGCGGCCCTCCCCCGCCCCAACCGTCGATGCCTTCCAAGCCGCAATCCGGCTCCATCCGCGGCTGCCCCCGGCGATACCTCTTGCTGCACGGCTTCGCTGAATATACGATAGGGTTCCTTGAATATGCGAGAGGTCGATGGCGCTCTACATCCGCGACGATGCCGTGCGTCAGCTCGCCAGTGAGCTGGCCAGGCGCGAGGGGCGGACCGTCACCGAGACGGTCCGGGCCGCGCTCCTTCAGGTGAAGGAAAAGCTCGAGGCTGACCGGGCGGCGCGTGACGCGAAAGCGCGGGCGGTGATCGAGGAGCTGCGCGCGATGCGTCGCGGCCCGGTGCGCGAGGACGTGCTCTACGACGAGCAGGGACAGCCGCGCCTTTGAGGCTCGTGGTCGACACCTCGGTCCTGGTCGCGATCGTCAACGGCGAGCCCGCGGCCGAGCGCTTCCACGCCCTGCTGCTCGATCACGAGCCGGTCATCTCCTGCGGCACGCTGATCGAGACGCTGCGGGTGATGCAGGTCGGGCTCGGCGCTCCGGCGCTCGGGGCGATCGACCGCCTGATCGAGCTCTACGGCGTCGAGTCGGTGCCGGTCGACGCCGAGCAGGTCGCGCTCGCCCGCGCGGGCATGCTCGCCTACGGCAAGGGGCGAGGCGAGGCGCCGGCGGCCTTGAACTTCGGCGATCTGTTCGCCTACGCGCTGGCCAGGCAGCTGCGGCTGCCGCTCCTGTTCAAGGGCGAGGATTTCGCTGCGACCGACCTCACGCCCGTGCCGTGAACCGCAACGTCCGGATGCGATCGCAACAGGCTTGGGGTCTTCTCTGGCTCCGGCCGCATCTGACCCGTGATGACCCCGAAGTTGGTGCGAAGCTCGGCAATGTCGGGACACGATCCGAGTGCCGTGCTAACCTGCTGGCAAGCCCGCGATGCCACCTTCATGGCGTCGAACCTTGGCCCGGTCGAAACACGTTCAAGCCATGGCGTTCCCCAACGAAGAGCTACCGACCTGAAGGTTCGCCACGCGACGAGGTAGGCGATGAGCCTTGGCGTAGCGGTCACGACGTCCGTGGTTCTCGGCCTCGCTGCGAGCATGGCCGCCGGGCTGGGCATTGCGCAGGAGGTCGATCTGGCGTGCGACGCCAACCGCGCCGGCACGATCGGCGCGGACGCATCGAAACAAATGCGCAAAGCAGCGCTTCGAGGTCGTCGGTGGGGGTGCCGACGAGGTGAGCGAGGGGCGCTTCGGCAGCGCGTTCCCCGACGCCAAGAGCCGGCAGCAGCAGTTCATGGTCGCGGACCGGGACGGCAACGGCGGGATCAGCTGCGACGAATGGCTGCAATGGCACGAGCGGGGGTTCGCCGGGGCCACGAAGAGCACGCAGGGCGGCATGGCCGCGCCCGACCACGAGACGTGGCAAGGCGCGCCGTGGACGGTGGCTGGCCGGCCTCGGACGGCGGTTGAGGAGGACCGTCGGTCGGCGCGCTCGAGCCACCTTGCGCCGACGCTCGAAGCCTGGGATGCCGTCCGGAACCGGCGGGCATTCCCGCGCCCGCGCGAATGCCGCCAACCATGAGCGCGTGGGGAGATGGAGCGTGAGATCAGGGCGAAGGGCTGCGCTTGTGAGCGCCATCGTGGTCGGTCTGCTGGTGCCGGTCTCCGGCCTGGGACAGCAGACGGCGATCTACCGCGACCGTGATCGGATCCACCCGGTTTTCGCCCAGAACGGCATGGTCGCGACGCAGGAAGAGACCGCGACCCGGATCGGCGTCGAGGTGCTGAAAAGCGGCGGCAACGCGGTCGACGCGGCGGTGACGGTGGCGTTCACGCTGGCCGTCACCCTGCCGCGCGCCGGCAATCTCGGCGGCGGCGGCTTCATGGTGATCCACGACGCGGCATCCGCCGAGACGGTCGCGATCGACTATCGCGAGAAGTCGGGTGGCGCCGCCTTTCGCGACATGTTCCTGGGCGATGAGGGCGAGGCCGATCCGGAGAAGTCGCGCTTCAGCGGCCTCGCGATCGGCGTGCCCGGCACGGTCGCCGGCATGGCTCTGGCGCTCGAGCGTTACGGCACCATCAGCCTTGCCGAGGCGCTCGAGCCGGCGAGCGAGCTCGCCGAGCAGGGCATCGTGGTGACGCCGGATCTCGCCGACTCGCTGACAGATGCCAAGGAGCGGCTGCAGCAGTGGCCGTCGTCGGCCAAGATCTTCTACAAGGAGGACGGGGCGCCCTACGAGCCGGGCGAGATCCTGGTCCAGAGCGACCTCGCCGCATCCCTCCGGCTGCTCGCCGATCGGGGGCCGGGGGCGTTCTACGGCGGTCCGATCGGCGACAAGATCGTCGCCGAGGTGGGGCGCGCCGGCGGCCACCTGAGCATCGACGACTTGCGGGGCTATGAGGCCGTGGTCCGCGCGCCGGTGCGCGGCGACTACCGGGGTTACGAGATCGTCTCGATGCCGCCGCCGTCCTCGGGCGGCGTGCACATCGTCCAGATCCTGAACACCCTCGAGGGCTACCCGATCGGCTTCCTCGGCGCCGGCAGCGCCGAGACCATCCACCTCATGGCCGAGGCAATGAAGCTCGCCTATGCCGACCGCAGCGAGTACCTGGGCGATCCCGATTTGGTCGACGTCCCGGTGGCGGCGCTGACCTCGCAAGCCTATGCGGAGCACCTGCGCGACCTGATCAACCGCAATCGCGCGCGACCCGCAAAGGACATCGAGCCGGGCGACCTCTCGCCCTACGAGAGCACCCAGACCACCCATTTCTCGATCGTCGATGCCGCCGGCAACGCCGTCGCCAACACCTACACCATCAACTTCGGCTATGGCACCGGGCTGGTGGCCGAGGGCACCGGCATCCTCTTGAACAACGAATTGGACGACTTCTCGGCCAAGCCGGGCGTGCCCAACGCCTACGGCCTGATCGGCGGCGACGCCAATGCAGTCGCGCCAAACAAGCGGCCGCTGTCCTCCATGTCGCCGACCATCGTGCTGAGCGACGGCAAGCCGTTTCTGGTGACCGGCAGCCCCGGCGGTTCACGGATCATCACTACCACCCTGCAGATCATCATGAACGTGATCGACCACGGCATGAACGTCGCCGAGGCGACCTACGCGCCGCGCATCCATCACCAGTGGCTGCCCGACGAGCTGCGGGTCGAGGACGGCCTCTCCCCCGATACCATCCGCCTGCTCGAGCACAAGGGCCACGCCGTCGCGGTCGAGGACGCCATGGGCGCGACCCAGTCGATCATGGTGACCGCGGACGGCCGCTTCGGCAGCTCCGATCCGCGCCGCCCCGGCGCGCTCACGCTCGGCTATTGAAGCCGACCAGCTCAGGCGGCCGAGCCCGCTCGGCCCGCGCGCCGTCTGTCAACCCATTTGGCAAGGAAATCGCCCCGAGGATTTCAGGCAGTCTGTGGCGGTGCCCGCATTCTAGTGCAGCGACGCAAACGGAACGTACCCTTGTTTGTCATGCCCGGTCCTCGGGTTACCGTCCGGGGTACCGTGCCCGGTCTGGAACCCGAGGATGATCCGGGCATCCACCCGCAACGCCGGCGGGGCTCCAGAGTGGATTGCCTGGTCAAGCCCGGCGATGAAAGGAATCAAGCGAATGCGTCAGTGCACTAGAGCGGGTCCCGGTTTGGCGGAATCGGGTTGGGGATCCGGAATGTACGGTTGTCGTGGTTCAGATGCCTGCCCTAGGTCGGTGCGACCCTCGGGCTACCGCCCCGAATCGTGTGCCTCGATTTGCGAACCCGAGGGGAGACCCGACGGCAGCCCTTGGCCCATGGCGCGCCTGATGCGATCCAAAGCTATCAATGGGTATGCGTGGCGCGCCGCAGGCGGCAGCCGGCGTCGTCTGGGATGTCGGGCCTCCCCTCGGGTTCTCGATCCAGGCGCATAATCTGGGACGGTAACCCGAGGGTCGGGCCGACCTACGCCGGCGGGAGGCGATCGGCCATGCCCAGGGCGCCTTCACCTCCGCCGAATTGGCCCCGTACGATCTCACCCGCGCCGGGCATGTCCCATCTGATGGGAAGCGCACTAATACCG
>JBOHKK010000030.1:0-27479 GCA_050729115.1 Geminicoccaceae bacterium
CCTCCCAACCACCCCAAGGGTACCATCGCTGGGTGGTTGGGAGGGGGAGCGGGCCGGGGCCGCGGGTCCACCCAAAAGGAAAATGGTCTAAGCGGCCAGAGGCATGGTGAACTGATGTCGCTGTCGGTCGCCATCACCGTCCGCGAACAGCCCGCGCGCCGCGTGTGTCAGGAACTTTAGCCTCACCGAGAACGGCGCCGGGCGTTGGAGCAGCCAGCGCTGTTCTTGCGGCGGCAGATCGGCAACGGTCTCGAGGTACAGTGAGACTGCCTCCCGAAGGGACGCGAACACGTCCTCAAAGGAGCCGCCCTGGACCGCGATGTCGAGGTCGAGGCAGATCGCCTCCCAGTCATCGTCGCGGCCTTCGGCGCAGCAATGGAGAGTGCGCGAGGTCAAACCGCAGCCCTTCGAAAGCAGATCGCCATCCGCCGAACTTAAGTGAGAAGGGCGTCTGAGACAACTAGGAATATTGTCTATGGCCGGGGACGCCCTCAGGCGAGGTAGCGGCGTTGCAGATGGTCGAGGAAGGGCTGGAGCTCGAGCGGGCGGCCGGTGACCCGGGTCAGCAGCGTCTGAGTGTCGTAGAGCGAGCCCTGCTCGTGGATGTTGGCGCGCAGCCAGGCGAGCAGCGGCTGGAACTCGCCCTCGGCGATGCCGGAGAGGGCCTCGGGCGCCGCGCGCTCGATCGCCTGGAACAGCTGGGCGGCCATCAGGGCGCCGAGCGTGTAGCACGGGAAGTACGCGATCGCGCCTGCCGGCCAGTGGATGTCCTGGAGGCAGCCGAGACGGTCGTCGGGCGGCGTGATGCCGAGCAGCTCGCGCATGCCCTCGTTCCAGGCGCCGGGCAGATCGGCGAGTTGCAGATCGTCCGCGAGCAGCGCCTTCTCCAGCCGGTAGCGCAGCACGACGTGCAGCGGATAGGTCACCTCGTCGGCATCGACCCGGATGAAGCCGCGCGCCACCCGGATCGCGGCGCGGTACAGATTGCCCGCCGCGAACGCCTCGCCGTCGCGGCCGAACGTCTCGCGTAGCAGCGGCGCGAGATGGCCGAGGAACGCGCGCGAGCGGCACACCTGCATCTCGAGCAGGAGCGACTGGCTCTCGTGCGCCACCATGCCGAGCGAGCGGCCGACCGGCTGGCCGCGCCACGCCTTGGGCAGCCCGGCGTTGTACAGGGCATGCCCGGTCTCGTGCAGGATCGCCATCAGGCCCGAGGCGGCATCGCTCTCGTCGTAGCGGGCGGTCATGCGCACGTCGTCGGGCACGCCGCCACAGAACGGATGCGCGCTCTCGTCCAGGCGCCCGTGCTCGAAGTCGAAGCCGAGCGCCCTCATGAGACGCAGGCCGAGGGCCTTCTGCCTGGCCGCGGGAAACGGCCCGGGGGTCGGCAGCGGCGCGCGCTGGCGGGCGATCGCCTGCTCCAGAAAATCCGGCAGGAATTCGGCGAGCGGGTCGAGCAGGTCGTCGATCGCCCGCACGGTCAAGCCGGGCTCGTAGCCATCGAGCAGGGCATCGTAGGGCGCGAGACCAAGCGCCGCCGCCTTCGCCGCCGCCTCCTCCCGGGCGAGGCGAAAGACCTCCTCGAGCGCCGGCCGCAGTCGCTCGAAGTCAGCTTCGGCGCGCGCCTCGCGCCAGATCATCTCCGCCCGGGCGGCGGCGCGGGCCTGCGCGGCGACCAGCTCGGGCGCGAGCGCCGTGGCATGGGCATAGGCGCGGCCCATCTCTCGCAGATTCGCCGTCTGCCACGGATCCAGCCCGGGCGCTTCTGCGCTCGCCCGATCGAGCAGCGCGCCGGTCTCCGCGCTGATCAGCAGCTCGTGAGCGATCTGCTGGAGCGTCGCCACCTGGTCGGCGCGCACCGCGTTGCCGCCCGCGGGCATCATGGTCTGGCGGTCCCAATGCAGCACCGCAAGGGCGCCGCGCATGTCAGAAAGGCGCTTGCAGCGCGCCTCAAGCGCCTGATAGGCCGGCATGGGCTAGTTTCTCCGGGTGCGCGGGCGCGGTCCCCAGACAGCGCCACATCAGCAACGACAGCAGGCCGAACAGCAGCACGCCGACCGCCTGATGCAGGACCGCGGTGGCGATCGGCACCTGCCAGATCACGACCAGAGCGCCGAGCAGGATCTCGGCTGCCGCCAGAAGCAGCGCCCAGCCGGCCAGAGCCCGGACCGGCCCGGGTTGGCCACGGCTCGCCGCGAGCAGCGCGAGCGTGCCCACGCCGACTCCGGCGGCGAGCAGGCGGTGGCTGAAGTTGATCCGGATCTCGGGGTCCGCCAGATCCGGGATCAGCGCGCCGTCGCACAGTGGCCAGGTCGAGCAGGCAAGCGAGGCGCCGCTCTTGGTGGTGATCGCCGCGCTCGCCATGGCGCCGAGCGCCAGCAGCCAGACGACGACGCCAAGGGGCAGGGCGGCGCGCGCGCCGGCGGCGGTCGGTCCGGTCCGGGCGAAGATCAGCCAGAGTGCGCTGAACAGGAGCAGCGCGGTGCTCGAGTGCAGGGCGACCGACCAGGGGCTGTTCTGATCGAGCACGGTCACGCCGCCGAGCCCCGCCTGGATCAGGAGCAGCGCGATCAGGGCGGCGGCGTAGGCGGGCAGCCGGGCGTTGTGAGACCGCGCGCGCCAGGCGAGCCAGCCGATGAGGAGGATCAGCGGCCCGAGGATCACCCCGGCGAGCAGCCGATGCCCCCACTCCAGCATGACCTGATGATAGGCGTAGCCGGCATCCGGCGGGATCTCGCCCGGCAGCGGCACCCAGTGGCCGTAACAGGTCGGCCAGTCGGGACACGAAAGGCCGGAGCCGGACGCTCGCACCCAGGCGCCGAGCACGATCAGCGCGTAGGTCAGCACGAGCGCGATCCCGGTCGCCCGATGCAGGGCGGTCATCCCTGCCGGCCCCGCGCGAGCCCGAAGCTGATCCAGACGCCGAGGAGGCCGGCCGCGAGGCCGTACCACGTGATCGCGTACTGCAGGTGGTTGTTCGTGAGCTCGGTCCGGGTCTGGCCGCCCAGGGGCAGACCGTCCGGATTGGGCGTCGCATCCGCCTCGACCGCCACCGGCACGAGCTCGAGGCCGAGCGCGGCCTCGAGCGCCGCCAGGTCGTACCAGTACCAGTGGCCCCGGGCGGGCTGGTTGTCCGGGGTGAACCAGCCGGGCCGATCGTCGCCGCGGTAGCGGGCAATGCCGGTGATGTGCACCGGGCCGGCGAGTTGCCCCGTGCGCCGCGCCGCCGGATGGGCGCGGTCCGCAGGCACCCAGCCCCGGTCGACCAGGACCGCGGCGCCGTCCGGCCGCACGAGCGGGGTCAGCACATGATGGCCGAGCCGGCCGTCGATCGCGGCGACGCCGAACAGCTGCTCGAGGTCGTGGCGAAACGCGCCTTCGACCACCGCCGGACGGAAATCCCAGGCCGCCCACGCGTCCGACGCCGCGGGCAGGATCTCCGGCGACGAGCCCAGCTTTGCCTCGCGCTCGGCGATCAGCGCGCGTTTCCACGCCAGGCGCTCGAGCTGCCAGGTGCCGAGCCCCAGCAGCACGGCCAGGCCGATCAGGGTCGCAATGGTGGGCCAGAGTCCCGGCGCGAAGCGCCGGGTCGCGGCCACGGCGATCATGCGCGAGCGCCGGGGCCTCGACCACGATGTCGGGAGAAAGCGCTTGGCGACGGACACGCGGCGGGCTCTGATGCGGCTCCTGTGGTACGCACCGCAGATGTAGCGCGCAGGCTCGGGACTTTGAAGCCCGGCCGATGGTCGCAGCGGCCACGACACACGCCGAGCGATCCCACGCTGCCCAAGTCGTCGAGCGGGGCAGGACCCGCCAGCGGATGGTCGGACCACTCGAACCTCACCCGAATGTACGGGCAGCTCTCAACTTTCGTTAACCCTCGCCCGACAAGCTTTCCGGCTGGGAAAGCGGGATGCTACGACAAGCAGACGCGCGGCGCTCGACGGAGCACCGCGATGAGCTCGCGCGAGAAGCTGGTGTGCGGCCATCACGTCGGTCCCGATCCGCTCAACCATGCGGATCCTTGACACGCCCAAGATCAACCGCTATGTAGGAACGTGCTCCTAGCACAGCATTGACGCAACAAGGATGATCGCGGCTCGCTCGGGACGCTTGCCGGTGGATTGGTCGTGGCGGCGCAAGACGGCGTTGATCGTCTTTGCGTTGATGATGGCCTACCTGCATTCGTTCTACATCCTCGGATTTTACGTTGCCGACATGGAGTATTGGGGCACGGTCTGGATCGGGGTGACGGCCGAGCAGCGCGTGCTGAGCTTCGGGCTCGCGCTGTTCGCCAATCTGGGCCTGATGGCGATGCCGTGCCTGCGCGCGCCTGGACGCATTTTGCGCGCGCTCGTCGCGCTGTCGCTTACCTCAGGACTGCTGATCAGCGTCGTCTGGCTGAGTCGCGATCTCTGGGTCGGGAGTCTGCTCAATTCTTATAATACTGTCGTCTTTTCTGTATTAAGTGTTTTGGTGAGGATATTCTATGCTTTGACATTTTTTTTGAATCTGTTGTTCTTGATCAGAATATCCAGGCTGTTCTGGCCGAACAGAGGCAAGTGAGGGGCTCGAGGCGAACGCTTTGTTTCACGAAAGGACAACGCAATGCCAGATCCTATCGGTCAGGCGGCACGGACCGCCGCCGGCAGTGCCGCGACGGCGTTGGAAGGCGCGGTGTGGGATGCCCTCGGCCTTCGTGATGCCGTCGAAGGCGCACGCCTCGAAGCCGAACGCTCCGGCCTTCCCGGCGTGAACGACGGCGGACCGGGCGATGCCTACAGACACCTCCTCATCGTCGGCGAGATGAAGCGGCGGTTCGGACCAACATTCGCAGAGCTCTTCGGGGATGGGCATGAGTTCGTCAACGCTCTAACTCGATCTCAAACCGAGCTTGACAGGAAGATGGACAATGCCAACAACGGCGTCGCCGCCGACGCGCCCGAGTTCGCGACGTACGAGGACGTGGTCGAGTGGGCGCGCGGCGAGATCGTCGAGGCCGCGGCGCACGACGGCGATGGCCAGGACGGACGGGCCTTCTGGTACAAGAAGCAGCCCTCGGACTGGCGCCCGAATTTCAGTGACGCGCCAATCACGCCGATCGAGCGGGGTGGGCCCGAGCACAGGTACGCGCCACCCGCGCCCTCGGACGGATTGATGACCGAGCCGATGGGGATGGCAGATGCGGCCGAACCTGCGGAGTCTGCGCTCGACCGGCGCGTCGCCAGTTGGGCTGAGGACGACGTCAGGGCGGTGTTGAACTCACCGGCTTATCTCCGGCCGCAGCACCCGCGGCGGAGAGAGGCCGCGCGCAAGGTCCGCGCGTGGTTCGAGCGGCGGTTCGGCACCGGACCGGTTGCGGTGGACGCCACCGGACGAGCGGTTCGGAGCGCCGGCGGCGCCACGGCAAGGGCCGGCGCCTGTCCCGTTCCGGTGCGCGCCCACAGCCGCGGCGGCGGCAAAGTCGAGGTGGGCGCGCATTGCCGATCGATGCCGGCGATCTGAAACGCGCGCCCTGATGCCTCAGCCGAGGATGCGGTCGAGGCGGTCGAGGTCGTTGATCACGCGCCAGGTGCCGCCGCCGGACTCGACCCGGTTCTGCCAGCTCTCGAGGCGGTTCATGTACTCGCGCGGATCGATGTTGTCCGAGCGCAGCTTGGTGACGTTGACCGCGACCACCTCGAACCCGTCCATGGTCAGCGGGATGTCGCGCACGTAGCCCTCCTTCAGGTCCTCCTCGAGGTCCGAGAACACCAAAATGGTCTTGCGGCCCGGGTTCTTCTCGTTGAGGTACTCGACCGCCTGCAGCACGCCGCCGGTGATGTCGGTGTAGGCGGCGGGCGTGACGCCCTTGACGAAGGCGTCGATGGAGTCGCGGAACTTGCGCTTTTGCTGGTTGGTCATCGACGGCCGTTCGTCGAAGGTGACGCGGGCGACGATGTCCTTCTCGCTGAAGCTGCCGGTGTCGACCCGCGCGACGGCGAACGAGTCGCCCGGCTCCAGCTTGGCCAGGATCGCGTTGATGATGGCCTGGGCGTTCTCCAGCTCCTCGGTGTAGGTGCCCGAGGTGTCCATCAACAGGTAGACCCCGCGCGAGGTCGGCGCGGCCTCGCCCGAGCAGCCGGCCAGCGCAGCAGCCAGCCCGGCGATCAACAGCAAGCGGCTCATCAGGGCAACTCCTTCAGCTTGGGGGCGTTCGCGGGCAGGCTCGAGCTCTTGGCGGGCCGCGGCACCGAGCCTGCGTGCGCCTTCACCTGCTGCTCGAGCCAGAGCGGCAGGAAGATCATGATGTCGTAGACGTCGACCATGAAGCGCCCGAGGTAGCGGCAGCCGGCGCCAAGCAGGCGCAGCGTCGCGGCCAGCCCCCGCACGAACCCGACCGCGCAGACGCCGAGCACGGTGCGCAGCGAGTGCACGAAGGTCTCGAGCGGGATGGCGACGAAGGTGAGCGCGAACGGCAGGATGAAGCCCATGCCCATCTGCGCCGCGGTGGTGATCCAGACGAACTGGTTGCCGAAGACGGCGCCGGCCTCGCCGCGCAGCAGCGCGCTGGTCGCGAGCTCGTCCTGGAGCAACACCTCGCGCATGTAGGCGAGCCCGGCCTCGACGCTGGCGAGCGCGGTGAGCAGCCCCAGCGTGATCCAGACCATGATCACGCGCCACTTGTCCGGCAGCGCGCCGATCACCGGGAACAGGCGGGTGATGCGGAGCGATTCCATGAGGAACAGGCCCATGGAGACTTCCACCAGGATGATCACCAGCGCGGCGATGTCGGCGACGCGCCAGGCCCCGATGAAGTTGGTGCCGCCGACCATCTCGGCCATCGGCCGGGCGATCAGGTGGAAGTTGATGATGGCGCCGCCGACCGCGATCGCCAGCACGAACACCGAGACGAAGAACTGCACCAGCGACGACGACGACAGCATGCGCTCGGCGCGGTCGGTCTGCTTGATGATCTCCTCGTACTCGGCGACGTGGCGATCGATGATCTGGGTGCGCTGCAACAGCCGGGTGACCTTGCCTTCGACCTGGCCGATCAGCTGAATCGCCTTGCGCCAGTAGGCCACCATCGCCTTGAGGCGCAGGTGGCGCTCCCGGATCGCGGCGCGATGGTCGTCCCGCGCGCGGTCTTCCGCCTTGGCCATGGAGTCGCGGATCGACTCCAGCACCTCGGCAACCATGGGATCGCCCTTGGCATCGATCTCGGCCACCGCCTTGACCGCCTTGACCCAGCCGGGCGGCGCCGGCGGCACGATCTTGCTCTGATCGTGGTCCTCCTCGAGCCGGGTCGCCTGCTCGCTGAGGCGACGGGCCAGCGCGGGACATTCGGACAGATCGCGACGCACGCTCGCATCGATCCGCTCGAACTCGCGCTCGATGATCCGTTCCTTGGCCTCGCGACCGGCCGCGAGCAGGACCTCCCGATTGCGCGCGACGAGCTTCTGCTCGGCGAG
This sequence comes from Geminicoccaceae bacterium, assembly GCA_050729115.1. GTDB lineage: Bacteria > Pseudomonadota > Alphaproteobacteria > Geminicoccales > Geminicoccaceae > JBKPNX01. The sequence goes on from JBOHKK010000030.1 coordinate 7,455, forward strand.
GCGCAACGAGTGCGCGGCGAGGCGCGCGGAGTGGTGCAGCGCCCGGGTGAGGGACAAGATCGCCCGGTGCGCCGGGGTCCTGGCGAAATACATCGCCACCGCCAGCACGATGAACCAGAGCAGCCAGGCGGCGGGCGAGTCTAGCAAGAACATGGACATGTCAGGCCTCGATTCGCTGTCGCCAACGCCAATCGCGACAAACCAGATTGCGGGCCGGTAAGTCTCAGGCAGAAACAGTATCAGAACCCTTAAATCCGGCATTCGTGGCAAATGATGATCGAGTTCGCTGGCTTGCTTCACCAAGCGGCGAGTTGAGCTTCGTCGAGCTTGTCGCGTTCCCGCACGTCGAGGGCGCGCTGGGGTTTGGTCGCAAGGACACTCGTCAAGCGCTCTTTGGTCTCTTCTGAGAGCGGACGGGGCGAGCGATAGCTCGTACCGACGTGTTCAATGCCACGGCGGCGCGAATGAGCGCCTTCAACGCCTTTTCATCAATCTTGTCGCCCTCATGGAAATCGATGGCACGCCTGGTGTTGCCTTCGAGGCTGGCGTTGAAGAGGCCTGAAGGGTCCTCCAACGTGGCGCCCTTGGCGAAGGTCATCTTCACGACATTCTTGTACGTCTCACCGGTGCAGATCATTCCGCCGTGCGACCACACCGGCACCCTCTCCACTTCCACTCCTCGACCACTTCGGGGTCGGCCTGCCTGATGAGAGTTCGGACCCGAGCGAGCGTCTCGCCCCGCCAATCACTCAGCTCCTTGATTCTCGCATCGATCAGCTGAGAGGGAGATTCTCCTCCCTTTCTTTCCTCCGAGCCGCTCTTCCGCTCCTTCATGGTGGTTGTCGCCTTCTTCATAGTTGTACCAGGCCCCGTGCCACTTCGAGCACAGCCTTGCGCTCGTCCAGAAGATAGGACGAGTCGCGCTTATGCTCGAGAGGCGTTCGCGCTCTCCTGCGTAATGTCGTTGGCCGTAAGAAAATCGACGAACGCCGTGAGGGTGGAAGGGATCGCCCAGCCCGCAAAGAAATGGAAGACCTCTTCCAAGTCTTCCGTGCGGGCCTCAATGCGTTCGCCTGCTTTGTAGGTGGTTTCGCGCTGTTCGACGCGAAGCGCAATTGTGGTCTCTTCCGTGGTTCGTTCGCCGATCATAGCCGCGAGCGGCGTCTCTTTTCCTGTTTCGTTGCCAATGCCGATGAGATTGAACTTGGGCCAACGCAAAACAAAATTGCCATTCGTGTCGCAGCGCTTAGGAAGCACGACTCCGAAATCGTGAGTCAGCGCGTTCCGCGCCTCGTATAGCTGGTCAATGGTGGCGCTGTGCGTCGGATCAATCCCAAATCGCTCGCGCAGCGTTTTGTGTTTGCCGGGTATGCCTTCATGTCGAAACTTGTTGTGCAGCTTTTCGGGGTCATCCTTTTCGGCGAGCTTACCGAGCGACCTATAAACGACAAGCGCGTGAAGGTGAATTCTGTCGAGAAAGAGCGCGTGATGCTCCAGGAGATCGCACAAGCAGCAATCTTGAATCCATCGAGCGAACTCTACCTTGAAGTAGTTCACGCGCTCGGCGGGAAGCGCTTCCGGGAAGAACTCGATGGGGAATCGCCGCTCGCCGGTGCTCGACGGGATTTTGCTTAGCTCATAGTCCAAAAGGTCTTCACGGTGCGCGGTATTGAGGCCGAGCCCCATGAAGATAACGGCGCGGCGCACGCCGACGTGCGCGAAGTCTTTCAGTTTGTCGAAGTCGATGTGATGCGTTTGCTTTGTCATGGCGCGATCCTAACACGAATTGCGGTTCAAAGCAGGCGGTGGCGCCGGAGGTCAATCCAGGCTTGCACGACGCCATCGCCCTCGGACTTGGACGCGGCATATCGCGCCGGCAGTGCCTTCGCCGCGGTCTTCGTGGGCTTGCGGGCTGATGACTTGGCGTCCGCTCACGCCACGCACGCACCTCGCACTGGCCGCTCACATTCGTTCGCCGGGCAATTGGCTGGCTTGCTTCACCCAAGCGGCGAGCTGAGCTTCGTCGAGCTGGTCGTCCTCGTGGATGTCGAGGTAGCGCACTTCCTTGTGCTTGGACTCGCCGGAGGGGAGAGGACGCAGTGACGTGCCGCGGAAGAAAGCCACTTTGACGTACTTCGTGAAGCAATGAAAGCTGAAGAACCAGCCCTGGCCCTCGATGCCATAGAAGGGCGAGTTCCATTTGACTGCCTTGCGCACGCCGGGGACGGTGCGCACGATGAGCGCGTCGAGGCGGCGCCCGACGTCCCGTTTCCAGCCCGGCATGGCCGCGATGTAGGCCTGCACGGGGGCGTCGCCGTCGGCCTTCGCGATCTGAGGGTTGCCGCCTGCGAGGAGAGCCGGCTTTGCGACCTTGCGGGACTGCGACTTCGGTGCCGTCTTGCGCGGTTTGGCCGCCTTCGCAGCGACCCGCTTGGCGGCGGCCTTCTTTGCGACCTTCGTTGACTCCTTGGACGTCTTGTTGGCCATTGCGTTCACCCGCAGATGCCTAAGCTATGCAACTCTGTAAACAGGGCCTAGCAGCTCCTTCTTGGTTTCGGCGCGTTCAGGTTACGAGAGCACCGGCGGTGGCCGATGCCCGTCTCATACCGACCCCATGAAATCGCGACCTATAGGTCGGTACATCTTCTCTGTCATGCCCAGTCCTCGGGTTATCGTTCGGGGCACAGTGACTGGTCTGGAACCCGAGGATGTCCGGGGCATCCAGACTGGCCCCCCCGGTCAAGCCGGGGGGCGACAAGAAGACCGGTCAATGGTCAAGTCTTTGTGAGTCCGGTATCAGACGTGCTCGCCGAAATCGTGGCGGCGGTTGCTTGTATTGGAGCGCGATCAGGAGCGCCTTGAACGGGCGCATCAGCGCCAGGACCAGGATCATGGTGAGCGGCAGCCACAGCAGCAGGTGCAGCCACACCGGCAGCCCGTACCTGACCTCCGTGACCAGCGCCAGGGCCACCACGATCCCGCCCACGATCAGGATGATGAACGCGACCGGGCCGTCACCGCTGTCCTGGCCGGACAGGTCCACGCCGCAGGCCGGACAGCGCGGACGGACGGTGAGGAAGCCCTCGAACAGCGGCCCCTCAACGCACGCCGGGCAGCGACAGCGCAGGCTAGAGGAGAGAGCGGAGGGCACGGGCGGTCGGCCGCCGGCTCAGTGCTCGGCCAGCGCCATGTAGCCGCCCCACCAATAGACCCAGGTGAACAGGAACAGCCAGACCACGTCGACGAAGTGCCAGTACCACGCCGCCGCCTCGAGGCCGACGTGCTTGTCCGGCCGGAAATGGGCGTAGTAGGCACGCATCGTGCACACCAAAAGGAACGTCGTCCCGATCATGACGTGAAAGCCGTGGAAGCCGGTCGCCATGTAGAAGGTCGAGCCGAAGATCCCGCTGCTGATCTGGAAGCCCTCGGGATTGTAGATGGTGTGGACGTATTCGTACGCCTGGAAGGCGGTGAACAGCACGCCCAGGAGCACGGTGAGCGCCAACGCCCTGGTCGCGGTCCGGTTGTCGCCCTCGCGCACGCAATGATGCGCCCAGGTGACCGTGCAGCCCGAGAGCAGCAGGATCATCGTGTTGAGGAACGGCACGTCCCAGGTCGGGACTGGATGGACCCCCGCGGGCAGCCACGTGTAGCCCTCGACGTCCATCGGAGGGTACAGCGCGCCCCAGAAATAGGCCCAGAAGAAGGCGAAGAAGAACAGCACCTCGGAGGTGATGAACAGCGCCATGCCGATGCGCAGGCCCTTGGACACCACGTCGGTGTGATGCCCGGTGCGGCCCTCGTGGATCACGTCCCGCCACCAGGGGACCATGGTGCACGCCAGCCCGACGACGGCGAGCAGCATGACCCAGGTCCCGCCCGGGATCTCGTGCATGTACATGAGACCGCCGACGACCAGGACCAGCGCCGAGATGCTGCCGACGATCGGCCAGGGGCTCGGGTCGACCAGATGATAGGGGTGGTGGACCTCGTGATGCCCGTGATGGGCCTCGGCGCCCGCTTCAGCCTGTGTCGCCATCCGGCACTCTCCTCATGGCTCCTTCAAGGGCTCGGCTCTACGAGGCCGGCCGCGCCGCCTGATCCGTCTCGAGCGCCTCGGATTGGTCCTCGAGCAGGAAGAAGGTATACGACAGGGTAATGGTGTGCACGTCCTGGGTGTTCGGATCGGTCAGGATGGCGGGATCGACGTAGAACGATACCGGCATGTCGACCTCCTCGCCCGGCTGCAGGACCTGCTCCTCGAAGCAGAAGCAGGCGATCTTGCTGAAGTAGGGCCCGGCCTTGAACGGCGTGACGTTGTAGACCGCCTGGCCGACGATCGGGTGATCCGAGCGATTCCTGGCGCGATAGAACGCCAGGTTCTGCTCGCCGATCTGCACCTCGATCTGCCGCTGCTCGGGCTGGAAGGACCAGGGCAGATCGGGGTCGATGTCGGCGTTGAAGCGTACCCTGATGGTCTGCTCGAGCTCCCGGTCCGGCGCCGCCTCGGCGCGTTGCGTGGTGCCGCCGTAGCCGGTGACCTGGCAGAACAGCCGGTAGAGCGGCACCGCGGCCGCGGTCAGCCCGAGCATGCCGATCACGACGCTCGCCAGCAGGGCGACCGTCAAGGTCTTGCCGGGGGCGCGTTGCCTGCTCATGCGCCGGTGCCACTCAACTTGACGATGGTGATCAGATAGAACAGCGCCGCGAGCCCGGCCAGAATCAGCGCAATGGCGATGCTCTTGGCCCGGCGGCGCCGTTGCTCCTCGCGGGTCATCACCAGCCCAGCCCCCCGAGGCGAAGCGCCTTGTCGACCACCAGGGCCGCAAGCAGGCAGAACAGGTAGACGGTCGAATAGCGGAAGGTCCGCATCGCCGCGCGCTGCGTGCGCTCGCGCCACAGCCGGATGGCGTGCCCGACGAACCCGCCGCCGAGCGCGAGCGCGGCCAGCCCATAGGCGTTGCCGGCGAAGGCCGATGCCCACGGCAGCAGGCTGATCGGCAGCAGGACCAGGGTATAGGCCAGGATGTGCTGGCGGGTCTTCTCGGCGCCCGCGACCACCGGCAGCATCGGCACGCCGACGCGGGCATAGTCCTCGCAGCGATAGAGCGACAACGCCCAGGAATGCGGCGGCGTCCAGACGAAGATGATCAGGAACAGAGCGACCGCGGCGAGTCCCACGTCGCCGGTCACCGCCGCCCAGCCGATCATGGGCGGGAAGGCACCCGCGGCGCCGCCGATCACGATGTTCTGCGGCGTGCGGCGCTTCAGCCAGATCGTATACACCAACACGTAGAACGCGACGGTCACGGCCAGAAGCGCTGCGGCCAGCCAGTTGAGCGCGAGGCCCATGACCATCACCGCCATGATCGCAAGCGTCACGCCGAAGGCGAGGGCGTCCTGCGGCCCGATCCGGCCGGTCGCGGTCGGCCGCCGACGCGTGCGCGCCATCAGGCAGTCGATGTCGGCATCGTAACCGTTGTTGAGCGCCGCCGCGGCGCCGGCGGCCACGGCGATGCACAGGATCGCCACCGCCATCAGCAGCGGGTGCAGGGCGCCAGGGGCGAGGAACAGCCCGACCGCACCCGAGAACACCACCAGCGCCATCACGTTGGGCTTGAGCAGCACCCAGTAGTCACGGACCTCGGAGACGTCCGCGCCTGCGGTTGGCAGCTCCCACGCGATCGGCTGGTCTGGCATCTTTGTCCTACTTGACCTGCGGCAGCTCGTTGAAGGTGTGGAACGGCGGCGGCGACGGCAGCGTCCACTCCAGCGTCGTAGCACCCTCGCCCCAGGGGTTGGCGGGGCACTTCGCGCGCGAGGTGAAGGTCTTGTAGAGCACGTAGAAGAACACCAGCACGCCGATCGCCGTCACGAACGCGCCGAGCGAGGCCACCATGTTCCAGCCGGCAAACGCGTCGGGGTAGTCGGGGATCCGCCGCGGCATGCCGGCGAGCCCGAGGAAGTGCATCGGGAAGAAGGTGAGGTTGACCCCGATGAAGGTCAGCCAGAAGTGCAGCTTGCCCAGGTTCTCCGGGTACTGGTGCCCGGACATCTTGCCGATCCAGTAGTAGAAGCCGGCGAAGATGGTGAACATGGCGCCGAGCGAGAGCACGTAGTGGAAGTGCGCGACCACGTAGTAGGTATCGTGCAGGGCGATGTCGACCCCGGCGTTGGCGAGCACGACCCCGGTGACGCCGCCGAGCGTGAACAGAAAGATGAAGCCGATCGCCCACAGCATCGGCGTCCTGAGCTCGACCGAGCCGCCCCACATGGTCGCGATCCAGCTGAAGATCTTGATCCCGGTCGGCACGGCGATGACCATGGTCGCGGCGATGAAGTAGGCCTCGGTGTCGACCCCCATGCCGACCGTGAACATGTGATGCGCCCACACGATGAATCCGATGAAGCCGATCGAGACCATCGCATAGGCCATGCCGAGGTAGCCGAATACGGGCTTTCTGGAGAAGGTCGACACGACCTGGCTGACGATGCCGAAGCCCGGGATGATCATGATGTAGACCTCGGGGTGCCCGAAGAACCAGAACAGGTGCTGGAACAGGATCGGGTCGCCGCCGCCCGCCGGATCGAAGAAGCTGGTGCCGAAGTTGCGATCGGTCAGCAGCATGGTGATCGCGCCCGCGAGCACCGGGATCGCCAGGAGCAACAGGAACGCGGTCACCAGGATCGACCATACGTACAGCGGCATCTTGTGCAAGGTCATGCCGGGCGCGCGCATGTTGAAGATCGTGGTGATGAAGTTGATCGCGCCGAGCAGCGAGCTGGCGCCCGCCAGGTGCAGGCTGAAGATCACCATGTCGACCGACATGTTGGGGTGGCCGAGGCTCGACGACAGCGGCGGGTAGATGGTCCAGCCGGTCCCGGCGCCGCCGCTCACGAAGGTCGAGCCCAAGAGCAGGAAGAAGGCGGGGACGAGCAGCCAGAAGCTGATGTTGTTCATGCGCGGGAAGGCCATGTCCGGCGCCCCGATCATCAGCGGCACGAACCAGTTGCCGAAGCCGCCGATCAGCGCCGGCATGATGAAGAAGAACACCATCATCAGGCCGTGGGCGGTCACCAGCACGTTGAACGCGTGGTAGTCCTCGCCCAGCAACTGCGCGCCCGGCGCCATCAGCTCGGCGCGGAAGATGATCGACAGGATCATCCCGATCACCCCGGCGATGAACGCCGAGGTCAGATAGAGCGTGCCGATGTCCTTGTGGTTGGTCGAGTAGACCCACCGGACGAGGAAATTCTTGGGCGCACCGCGCTCGTCGACGGCGATAGCAGCGTGGGCCATTGGTTCGGCTCCTCTTGGATCCTCGCTCAGCGGTTGGCGACGTCGACGGCGCCGGCGCCGGCGCGGGCGTATTCTTCCTGGGCCTGCCGGGTCCAGGCCTCGAACTCTTCCTTGCTCACCGCCTCGACCATGATCGGCATGAAGCCGTGATAGGTGCCGCAGAGCTCGGAGCACTGCCCGTAGTAGGTGCCCGGCTCGTCGATCCGTAGCCAGGTCTCGTTGATCCGCCCCGGCACCGCGTCCATCTTGACCCCGAACGCCGGCACCGCCCAGGAGTGCAGGACGTCGGTCGCGGTGACCAGGACCCGAACGGTGGTATCGACCGGCAGGACCACGGAAGTGTCGGTGGTGAGCAGGCGCAGCTGCCCGGGCTCGAGATCGGCGTCCGCGATCATATAGGCGTCGAAGGTGAAGTTGCCGTTGTCGGGATACTCGTAGCTCCAGTACCACTGGTGTCCGACCGCCTTGATCGTGAGCTCCGCCTCCGGGACCGTATCCTGGTAGTACAGGAGCTTGAACGACGGGATCGCGATCACCACGAGGATCAGAACCGGCACCGCGGTCCAGGCGATCTCGAGCACCGTATTGTGCGTGCGCCGCGAAGGCGTGGTGCTGCGGGATGCGCGAAAGCGCACGCAGGCGTAGGCGAGCAACGCCAGCACGAACAGCGAGACCAGGGCGATGATCCACAGCAGCAGATCGTGGAGCGATTCGATCCGCGCCATCACCGACGTCGCCGCCGGCTGAAAGCCGAGCTGCCAGGGTTCCGGCTGAGCAGCGCCGGCAACGCCACCCGTGTTCAACAGGAGCGACGCCGCGATCAGCAGGCTGAGCAACATCAGGGGCATGGACGCCTCGTGGGTGCGGATCGTCACCGGTTCGCGATGCGCGCGGAACCAGAACCAGGGATGAGTTTAGGACAACGCGCGAGAAATTCCACGGCCCGAAACTAGGGGCTCATTCCAGGCCCTCTAAGTGACAGATTGTCGCAATCACACGCCGCCGCCGCGCGAATTCCCAGGCAGTGCACCCTGTCGCGACCTGCGGCAAAACGGTATAGCGGTCGACTGTTTCGACAAGCAAGAGGCTTGCCATGAATCCGGCCATGAATCCGGCCATGAATCCGGCCATGAATCCGGCCATGAATCCGGCCATGAATCCGGTCCGCTTCGGGGTGATCAGCACGGCCAAGATCGGGATCCAGAAGGTCATCCCCGCGATGCAGCAGAGCCAGCGCTGCCGCATCGTCGCCATCGCCTCGCGCGATCCGGCGCGCGCACGCGCGGCAGCCGAAGCGCCCGGCATTCCCAAGGCCTTCGGCTCGTACGCCGAGCTCATCCACGACCCCGAGATCGAGGCGGTCTACAATCCGCTGCCCAACCATCTGCACGTGCCGGTCTCGATCGAGGCGGCGGCGGCCGGCAAGCACGTGCTGTGCGAGAAGCCGGTCGCGCTCACCGCCGAGGAGGCCGCAAAGCTGATCGAGGCGCGCGATCGCGCCGGCGTGCTGGTGCAGGAGGCGTTCATGGTGCGCTGCCATCCGCAATGGCTGCGGGCGCGGGAGCTGGTACGGGAGGGCGGGATCGGCCAGCTGCGCGTGGTCCAGGGCAGCTTCGGCTACATGAACGTCGACCCGGCGAACGTGCGCAATCAGGCCGGGATCGGCGGCGGCGGGCTGTACGACATCGGCTGCTATCCGATCGTCGCCGCACGCTTTTTGTTCGAGGCGGAGCCGGTGCGCGTGGCGAGCCAGATCGAGTACGATCCCGACTTCCAGACCGATCGTCTGGCCACCGTCCTGCTCCAGTTCGAACAGGGGCAGGCGCTGTTCTACTGCTCGACCCAGCTGGTGCCCTACCAGCGCATGCAGATCCTGGGCACCAAGGGGCGGATCGAGATCGAGATCCCGTTCAATGCGCCGCCCGATCGGCCGTGCCGGATCTTCGTCGACGACGGCTCGAAGCCGGGCGACGCCGCGGCCAGGCCCGAGACCTTCGAGGTGGTCGATCAGTACACCTTGCAGGGCGATCTGTTCGCGCGCGCGATCCGGGAGGGCACGCCGCTGCCCTTTCCGCTCGAGGACGCGGTCGCCAATATGCGGGTGATCGACGCCGTGTTCCGCGCCGGCAGCAGTGGCCGGTGGGAGGAGGTCTGATCAGCGGACAGTCAGGCCTGCCCGTGGCCGCAGCGCTGGATCCGCTTCGAGCGTCGGCCAGAGCAGCCATCACCGACGTTTAGACCATTTTCGCCTTGGGTGGACCCGCGGCCCCGGCCCGCTCCCCCTCCCGACCACCCACCGATGGTACCCTTGGGGCGGTTGGGAGGGGGAGCGGGCTGGTGCGAGCTGATCGAAAAATGCGCTAGCGGTTCCGGCGCGCGCACCGCGCCTTCGCCGCCGCCGGGCGAACGGCGTTGCGGCGCGGGGCGATGCTGTGCCATGTCCTGGGGCAACGGCTCTTGGGGAGGGAAGCGGCATGGCGCGGATGACCGGCGGCGAGGCCGTCGTGCAGGCTCTCTTAAGCCACGGCGTCGACACCCTGTTCGTGCTCCCGGGCGTGCAGAACGACGCGCTGTTCAGCGCGCTCTACGACGCCGCCGAGCGCCTGCGCGTGATCGTCACCCGGCACGAGCAGGCGGCCGGCTACATGGCGTATGGGTACGCCGCGGCCACGGGCCGGCCCGGCGCCTATTGCGTGGTGCCCGGCCCGGGCTTCCTCAACACCACCGCAGCGCTCGCCACGGCCTATGCCTGCAACGCGCCCGTCCTGTGCCTCTGCGGCCAGGTGCCGCTGCGCCGCATCGGCCGCGCCTTCGGTCTGCTCCACGAGCTGCCGGATCAGCTCGGTATCATGCGGCGCCTGACCAAATGGGCCGCGCGCATCGAGGCGCCGCACGAGGCACCGCACCTGATCGCGGCGGCGTTCGAGCACATGCGCACCGGCCGGCCGCGCCCGGCGGCGCTCGAGATCCCGATGGACGTGCTGGCCCACGACGCGTGGCTCATCGGCGAGATGCCGGGCCCCCGCGAGGTCGCCAACCCCGAGCCCGATCCGGAGGCGACCCTGCGGTCGGCGGCGCTCCTGAACGCAGCCGAGCGGCCGATGATCTTCGTCGGCGGCGGCGCCCAGGGCGCCAGCGCCCAGATCCGCCAGCTTGCCGAGCGCCTCGGCGCCCCGGTGGTCGCCGGCTGGATGGGCCGGGGCGTCATGGACGACCGCTCGCCGCTGTCGTTGAGCCTCACCATGGCGCACCGCCTGTGGCCGGAGGTCGACGTCGCGCTCGCCATCGGCAGCCGCTTCCAGCGCGTCCAGACCGACTGGGGGCTGGATGCCGCGGTCAAGGTCATCCGGATCGACCTCGACCCGGTCGAGATCACCCGCCATGCCCGCCCCGAGGTGGCGCTGCTCGCGGATGCGGGCGAGGCGCTGGCTGCGCTGCTACCGCACGTACGGGCGGGCGATCGGGTGGGCTGGCGCACGCGCATCGCGGCGGCGAAGGCGGAGGTTTCGGCGCTGTATCGGCGCGAGCTGGCGCCGCAGGTCGCTTACCTCGAAGCCATACGGGCGGCGCTGCCGGAGGATGGCATCCTGGTCGAGGACCTCACCCAGGTCGGCTACGTCGCCCGCATCGCATTCCCGGTGCACGGGCCCCGCCAGTACCTCACCAGCGGCTACCAGGGCACGCTCGGCCACGCCTATCCGAGCGCGCTCGGCGCCAAGGTCGCGCGGCCCGATCGCGCGGTGGTCGCGCTCGCGGGCGACGGCGGCTTCATGTACAACGTCCAGGAGCTCGCGACCGCGGTGCAGCATGGCATCGCCGTGGTGGCGATCGTGTTCAACGACGGCGCCTACGGCAACGTCAAGCGCATGCAGCGCGAGCTCTACGGCAACCGCGTGATCGCAAGCGATCTGGTCAACCCGGACTTCGTCCGCCTCGCCGACAGCTTCGGCGTCTTCGCGCTCGCGGTCGACAACCCCGACGACCTGCAGGATGCCCTCGAGCAGGCGCTCGCCCGCGACGCGCCCGCCCTGATCGAGGTCAAGGTCGGCGAGTTCCCCGATCCCTGGCGCCACATCGTCCTGCCCCGCGTCCGGGGGTGATGAGACGCCGGCAATCAATCCGTAATTCTCCCGTCAAGGGTAAACTTGACCGCTCCAATCCTTCAGGTCGCTTAAAATCTCGATCTCGGGTTCGGCACCAAGCAACCGGCGGACCAGATACTCGGCCCGCTTGCGCTGATTCTTTGGCAAGAGCTGACCGCTTTTTTGTCTCGCCGACATCGAGGCTACGAAGTTGTCCTGATCAACGGCTTCGAGATCTCGACCCTTGGCCTTGCAGAACTGCTCGAACAGCGCCACCGCCTCTGGATACAGAGCTGCAAACGGGTTGCCGACCACGCTTTGGAGCGTATTGTCCAGCTTGGCAAAGAACTCGTCCGGGCCGAGATTCGCATACGAGACGAACTCAAACGCTCGGATATCCTCCGGCGCCTGCTCCACCGCGTCACTCGTGATCAGTACGACCGGTTTATCCAGGGCGTGAGCCATGCCGAGCTCATAGAAGACGTTCGGATTGCGACCGCTGCAGTCGGCGATCACGACATCGGCTTGGCGGATCAACTTGCCGATCTTCTCCAATATCGTGGTAGTGAGGAAGCTGTCGTCGCCACGCTCGACCGTGACCTCGGGAAAGCTCTGCTCGATGTGTGCTTTGAGCATGCGATAGACAAAGCCGAGCTCTGGCCGGAACGGCATGATGACGAAACAGTTCGGCATCGACAGCCCTGGTTCAGGATGCCGACTCGGTCCCCGACACCGCGTCCTGCAGCCAGAGATCCAGATACCTCCTGACCGAAGCGACGTCTTCGTACACGGCGACCTGATGGGCCGCGAGATCGACGGGCACGTCGAATGAGCGCCTTTGCGAGAGCAGGAGGAGAGGCTTGCCCAGACCGAGCGCCATGCCGACCTCGACCATGACGTTGGGATTGCCGCCAGTGATATCAGCGATGACTAGGTCCGAGTCGCGCAGCAGGGTAAAAATGGAAGGCCCTGGGCTCTCTGCTTCGACAGCCTTCACCTCATGGTGATCAAGCGTCTCCACGATCGAGCCCCGGAGGCCCGGACTGGCGTCCCCTGGCAACGCGAGAAACGCTTGAGGCTGCTTACGAAACATGCAGTGCAGTGTATCGACCATAGAGCGCCGAAGCAAGCATGCCCGCCTCTACACCGTGGTTATGCGTTTCGCGTGGTAGTGGATCGAACGCTTCCCGGTGATCTCCAGCGCTCTTCCTTCTTTCATCCGCTTCACGCACGCCTGCTGCTTTTGGCCGCCAGTCTGCGCCCTCGACGGGGCGGGCGATCGGTCGTACAAGGGCGACCGGCGCGGCAAGGGAGGTACGGGGTTCGCCGATGGCGGAGCGAGCTGTGGAGACGCGCGCGAGCGTGCCGGCGCTCGAGGTCCAGGGCCTGTCGCACAGCTTCGGCAGGCGCAAGGCGCTGGATGACGTGAGCTTTGCGATCCAACCGGGCAGCTTCACCGTGCTGCTCGGCCAGAACGGCGCCGGCAAGACCACGCTGTTCAACCTGATCACCCGCCTGTACAGCAACCGCACCGGCAGCATCCGGATCTTCGGCACCGAGGTGCGCCGCCACCCGGGCCGGGCGCTCGCCCAGCTCGGGGTGGTGTTCCAGCAGCGCACCATCGACCTCGACATCTCGGTCATGCACAACCTCCTTTATGCCGCCGGCCTCCAGGGCATCGCGCACGGGGTGGCGAGGCGGCGGGCCGAAGCCGAGCTCGCCCGTTTCGAGCTGACGGAGCGCGCGCGCGACCAGGTGCGCCAGCTCTCGGGCGGCCAGTTGCGCCGGGTCGAGATCGCCCGCGCCCTGCTGCACCGGCCGCGGCTCTTGCTGCTCGACGAGCCGACCGTGGGGCTCGACATCGGCTCGCGGCAGGGCATCCTCGATCACGTGCGCCGGCTGTGCGCCGAGGACGGCCTGGGCGTGCTGTGGGCGACCCATCTGATCGACGAGGTGCATGCCGACGATCAGGTGATCGTGCTCCATCTCGGGCGCATCCGCGCGATCGGCGATGGTGCTGCGATCTGCGCCGAGGCCGAGGCGCGCGATCTGCGCCACGCCTTCACCAAGCTCACGGAGGCGCGCGCGGCATGAGCGTCGCCAGCCTGGACCAGATCCCCGCCGGCGCCGGCGGCCTCACGCTTGGCCATTACCTGCGCGCGCTTCGGGTGATCGTGATGCGCGAGGGCCTGCGCTTCGTGTACCAGCGCGGGCGCTTCATCGCGGCGCTGGTGCGGCCGCTGGTGTGGCTGTTCATCTTCGCCGCCGGCTTCCGCTCGGTGCTCGGGGTGTCGATCCAGCCGCCCTACGTGACCTACATCCTGTACGAGGTCTACATCACGCCCGGCCTGTGCGGCATGATCCTCCTGTTCGCCGGGATGCAGAGCTCGCTCGCCATGGTCTACGACCGCGAGATGGGCAGCATGCGCGTGCTCCTGGTGAGCCCCTTGCCGCGCTGGTACCTCCTGTTCTGCAAGCTGCTGGCCGGCACGCTGGTCGCCGTGGTGCAGTGCTACGTGTTCCTCGCGATCGCGTATTTCTGGGAAGTGGAGCCGCCGGCGATCGGCTACCTGACGGTGCTGCCGGCGCTCCTGCTCGCGGGCTTCATGCTCGGCTCGCTCGGCCTGTTGATGTCGTCCCTGATCAAGCAGCTCGAGAACTTCGCCGGGGTCATGAACTTCGTGATCTTCCCGATGTTCTTCGCCTCGTCCGCGCTGTACCCGCTCTGGCGGGTGCGCGAATCCAGCGTGCTGCTGTGGCGGATCTGCGAGGCCAACCCCTTCACCCACGCGGTCGAGCTGGTCCGCTTCGCCCTGTACGCTCAGTTCTCGCCCACGGCCTTCGCCGTCACCCTCGGCTGCACGATCGTATTCATGGCGATCGCGGTCTGGGGCTACGATCCCGGGCGCGGCTTCATGCAGTCCCGCCAGACCGGCTAGGGCAAGCGGGTAAACGGAAGCGCGGATAAACGGGATAAACGGGGTCAGACCCCTTTTCACCGGCCCAGCCGCCGCCACCTCATCCCTGGCCCCGCCATGCCGAGCCGCACCCTCAGCCATCCGAAGCGGGTAAACGGGGTCAGACCCCTTTTCGCCGGCCCAGCCGCCGCCACCTCATCCCTGGCCCCGCCATGCCGAGCCGCACCCTCAGCCATCCGAAGCGGGTAAACGGGGTCAGACCCCTTTTCTCCGAGCGGGTAAACGGGGTCAGACCCCTTTTCTCCGGCCCAGCCGCCGCCACCTCATCCCTGGCCCCGCCATGCCGAGCCGCACCCTCAGCCATCCGAAGCGGGTAAACGGGGTCAGACCCCTTTTCTCCGGAAAAGCGGGTAAACGGGGAGCAGGATAGGCCGGGTCCGCCAAAAGGAAGAGCGCGCTAGCATCCACGATCGCAGAGTCATGGCTGTCTCGTCCTTGCGAGCGCCGGGCGAGCGCCGGAAGGGCGCGAAGCAATCCAGGGAGTGCGGACTTGCCTGGATCGCCACGACCGCTTGGCGGTCTCGCGATGACGGGAAGGCACGCGGGCGATGAGGGGGGAAGGGAATCGCGCGATGACGGGGAGGTACGGGGCACGAGCTTGTGATTTCGAGCCCTTAGGGCGAGGCCGCGGCGCCTCGCTCGTCGGCGCAGGCCGTGGTCTCGATCTGGATGGTGGCATGGGCGATCCCGAACCGGTCGCGGAGGACGCCCCGGATCGCCGCGAGCGCCTGTTGATGGTCGGCGCCGGGCGCGACTTCGGCGTGCAGCGTGATCAGCGGCCGTTCGGTGGTCAGCATCCAGACGTGGACATGGTGGATGTCCCGGATCGCGGGCAGCGCCGCGACCACTGCCCTGCGCAGCTCGGCGACGTCCAGCCAGTCGGGCGCGCCCTCGAGCAGGATGTGCGCGGACTTGCGGAGCAGTCCCCAGGCGCTGCGCAGGATCAGTCCGGCCACGAGGAGCGAGAGCAGGGGGTCGATCGGCGTCCAGCCGGTCCACAGGATCACGAGCGCGGCGACGATCGTCGCCACCGAGCCGAGCAGATCGCCCAGCACGTGCAACGCGGCGCCGCGGACGTTCAGGTTGTCGCGATCGCCGCGCCGGAGGATCTCGAACGCGGCGAGATTGACCAGAAGGCCGAGGACCGCGATCACCAGCATCAGGCCGCCCAGGACCTCGACCGGCTGGAACAGGCGGCGCACCGCCTCGATCGCGATCCAGCCGACGATGGCGACGAGCGTCAGGCCGTTGACGAACGCGGCCAGGACCTGGAAGCGATGATAGCCGTAGCTGCGCCGCGCATCGCGCGGCCAATGGCCGACCCGGAACGCGGCCCAGGCAAGCGCCAGCGAGGCGGCGTCGGTCAGCATGTGGCCGGCATCGGCGATCAGCGCCAGCGAGCCGGCGACGATGCCACCTGCGACCTCGGCCAGCATGAAGCCGCCGGTCAGCAGCATCGCGCGGAACACCCGGCGCTGATTGTCCGCGCCGGCGCGGTGATGAGCGTGGTCGTGGCCGGCCATCGAGCCTTCCGACTGCTGGATCGCGCGCCGAGCCGGGGGCGGCGATGCTCAATCGTCTCGCCACAGACCGGCCTGCGGGTTATACCGGACCCTGCGGAGTTTTCACCTTCGCGGGCACGCCGGCCGCACCGCCAATCCCGGCGCGCAGACCAAGCGCGAAAGTGAAGACCTTTCTGCGCTTGGCATTAGGTATATGCTTGCCCAATCACAAAACGAGGGACCCGACGATGGCGGCAGAGACCCCGATCTGCAATTTCGGCGAGCCGGCCAGGCCGTTCGACTTGATGGGCACCGACGGCAGGCGCTACACCCTCGAGGAGGTGCGCGGTCCCAAGGGCCTCCTGGTGATCTTCATGTGCAACCATTGCCCCTATGTCAAAGCGGTGCTCGATCGGATCGTCCGGGACGGCAATGACCTCAAGGAGCACGGCATCGGCGCGATCGCGATCAGCGCCAACGACCCGACCCAGTATCCGGAGGACAGCTTCGACAACATGAAGCGCCTCGCCGCTGAGAAGAATCTCCCGTTTCCCTATGCGTTCGACGAGACCCAGGAGGTCGCCCGGGCGTACGGCGCGGTCTGCACGCCGGATTTCTTCGGCTACAACGGCGACCTCGAGCTGCAGTACCGCGGGCGGCTCGACGCGTCGAAGACCACCCCGATCCCGAACGCGATCCGCGAGCTTTACGAGGGCATGGTGCAGGTCGCCGAGACCGGCCGGGGGCCGGAGCACCAGATCCCGTCGATGGGCTGCTCGATCAAGTGGAAGGCGGCGTGATACCGGCCGCGCGTGGCGAGCCGCTCAGGCGGGCGGCGCTTCACCTCGCCCGCGTGAGCGCCAGCCACACGCCGCCTCCGATCAGGCAGATGCCGCTCGCCGTGGACACCCGGCGCACGTGCCGATGCGCGAGCAGCGTGCCGGCGCGTCCGGTCAGGACCGCATAGGCGCCATCGGAGATCATCGCGACGACCATGGCCGTAACGCCGAGCAGCGCCACCTGCGCGACGTGGTCGCCACGCGGATCGACGAACTGCGGAATGAAGGCGCCGAAGAACAGCAGCACCTTGGGATTGCTCAGCATCACGAGAAAGCCCTGGAGAAAGAACCCGCCGCGCGGCTCGGGCACTCGGCCGGGCCGGTCGAGCGCGCCCGACGAGCGCAGGAGCCGCCAGCCGAGCCACACCAGATAGGCGGCACCGGCAAGCCGCACCCAGTCGAACCACCAGCCCATGGTCTCGATGATCGCGGCGAGCCCGACGACGAGGATGCCGATCATCAGCGCGAGCGCGAGCTGCGTGCCGGCGACGTTCAGCAGGCCTGCGCGCGTCCCGTGGGTCAGGCTGTTGGCGACGATCAGCGTCACCGTCGGGCCCGGGACGATGGCGACCAGGGCGCACGCGATCAGGTAGGCAAGCCAGATCTCGAGCGACATCGGTGGAGATCCTTGGGACGAATCGGGCGCTCCCGCCATAGAACTCGGCAATGACCGTCGCGTCCAGGTCTCGCGTGACCGGGCCGCTTCGCAGGCTCGGGCCGAATGTGCGATGCTGGGCGCGGCCGCTCCGGCGACGAGGGGGCGCGAAGCGGATCACGCCATGGCCTATGAATCCCTGCGCGAGTTCGTCGCGCGTCTCGAGGACGCCGGCCGTCTGGTCCGGGTGCGCGCGGCGGTCTCGCCCGCGCTCGAGATCACCGAGATCCACACCCGGCTGCTCGCCGAGCGCGGCCCGGCGGTGCTGTTCGAGAACGTCGAGGGCAGCGCGCTGCCGGTTCTGACCAACCTGTTCGGCACGGTCGAGCGGGTCGCCTGGGGCATGAACCGCGAGCCGCATCAGCTGCGCGAGCTCGGCGAGCTGCTCGCCTTCCTCAAGCAGCCGGAGCCGCCCGGCGGCTGGCGCGAGGCGGTCGAGATGGTGCCGCTGCTGAAGGCGGCGCTGACCATGAAGCCGAAGACCGTGACGCGCGCGCCGTGCCAGGAGGTGGTGCTGCGCGGCGCCGACGTCGACCTCGGCATCCTGCCGGTCCAGACCTGCTGGCCGGGCGAGCCGGCCCCCTTGATCACCTGGCCCCTGGTCGTGACCAAAGGGCCCGGGAGCGACCGCGCCGACGACTTCAACCTCGGCATCTACCGCATGCAGCTGCGGGACCGTAGCAGCACCTTGATGCGTTGGCTGCGCCACCGCGGCGGCGCCCAGCACCACCGGCGCTGGCAGGCCGAGCGGCGGGATCCCCTGCCCGCGGCCGCGGTGATCGGCGCCGACCCGGGCACCATCCTCGCTGCGGTGACGCCGGTGCCGGACACCATGTCCGAGTACCAGTTCGCGGGCCTCCTGCGCGGTAAGCGGGTCGAGCTCACGGAGTGCGTCTCGGTGCCGCTCAAGGTGCCGGCGTCCGCCGAGATCGTGCTCGAAGGCCTGGTCAGCCTCGAGGACTATGGCGACGAAGGCCCGTACGGCGACCACACCGGCTACTACAACGCCGTGGAGCCGTTTCCGGTGTTCACCGTGACCGCCATGACCATGCGCCGCGATCCGATCTACCTCTCGACCTTCACCGGCCGGCCGCCGGACGAGCCCTCGGTGCTCGGCGAGGCGCTGAACGAGGTTTTTCTCCCACTCTTCCGGCAGCAGTTCCCGGAGGTGGTGGACTTCTGGCTGCCGCCGGAGGGCTGCTCCTATCGGGTCGCGGTGGTGACCATCAAGAAGGCCTATCCCGGCCACGCCCGGCGCGTGATGCTGGGCGTCTGGTCGTATCTCCGCCAGTTCACGTACACCAAGTTCGTGATCGTCACCGACGACGACATCGACGCGCGCAGCTGGCCGGACGTGATCTGGGCGATCTCGACCCGGGTCGACCCCGCGCGCGACCTCGTGATCCTCGAGCACACCCCGATCGACTACCTCGACTTCGCCTCGCCCGAGCCCGGCCTGGGAAGCAAGCTCGGGATCGACGCCACCAACAAATGGCCGCCCGAGACCCGACGCGACTGGGGCCGCAAGATCCGCATGAGCGACGAGATTATCGAGCGCGTCACCGCGCGCTGGGGCGACTACGGCCTCCCCGGCTCCGGCACGCCGATCTGGCGGTGAGGCGTTAGGCCGAGCTGATAACGTTGCAACCTAAGTCCTTGTACATTAGAGCGATGCCCGCTTCTTGCTGGGCGGAACTCTCTCATCTGGAGCTGCTACATGCGGCCTGACAAGGAAAAGGAACTTCTCCGCGTCGCCTTTGACGACCTCAGCTATGCTTTGGAGCTAGGGCAGCGCGAAAACGCCACGCCTGCCGAGCTTCGTCGCGCCAGCGATGTGCTCCGTCGTTTGCTATTGCCGGGCAAGGGCGACGACCTACTTAGGCGAGCTGCCGAGCGTTTGCAGCATGCCTTTACATTCCCATCGAAGGATTACGCGCTTGCTCTGCAGTTCGTCGCGGACGCCAAGCTAACCTTTTTTCAGCGCGGCGGCGCTGCGCTGTGGGGTCTCGAATACGAAGGTGTTGCTGGGGGCCCTGCCAAGGCATTGGATGGGATCGATCTTCATTCCGGCCCAACCGTCGAACTTACCCACGACCGCTTTCTATCTGAGATCGTCCTCGGATTCCACGGTCATCTGATTTCGCGCAAGACGGTCCTTGAATACATAGCGAACAAGGCCGGTGGTGTTCATCTCTCCTTCAGTCGGGAGCGCCAATATGCAGTCTTGGACCATATACGTTCAGTAGTACTCTTGCGGCAGCACCCGAGCGGTTGCGACATTGTCTTTGAGCTGCACGGTGACCGATATTTGCAGCCATCCGATATCTTTGTTATCCAACGTGATCGCATTGATGTTTCATTGGCCGAACTGCTTTCGATCTGCCGTATTATGACTAAGAGCCCATCGATATGTGATCTTCACAGCAAATTTCGAACGCGGTCATGACCTTTGCATGGAAGGCGCTCGAAACCACCAGCCTTATCGTCACCATCATCGTCGTCCCCAGCTCCCGCGCACGGCTGGTCAAGGCCCTTGCAACGTCTAGCAGGTTGCGGAAATAAGGTCGTGGCGCGGCGCATTCTCGCGTCTGGAGATGTAAAATGAACCTGCGGCGAGCGTTTCGCGGCGTTCGGGGCCGCCGCCTGAGCCCGGTCCGGGGCGCTGGGGG
>JBOHKK010000031.1:0-27304 GCA_050729115.1 Geminicoccaceae bacterium
CGCAGCGCTTCAGAGATCAGCGATTCGTGATGGGGGACGAACACACCACACGAAAACCGATGCTGCTGACCCGGTCGCCCGGGTGGAACCCGCTGCGGAAGGCGCACCGCGCGAGGTCCTGAAGGTCGTACCAGGACCCGCCGCGCACCACGCGGGGGGCATCCGGATCCTTTGCGGGCGCGGCGTTGTCCGGATCATCGTAGATGGTCGCACACCATTCCCAGACATTACCGGCCAGATCCTCGATACCCAGTTGGACCTGGCGGGAACGAGGAAAGAGGCCGACCGGCGAGGTGACGCCGAGTCCGGCCTCGTGGGTGTTGCAGATCCCATCCTCCCAATCGTCGCCCCACGGGTACACGCCAGCTTCCGGGCCGCGGGCTGCGGCCTCCCATTCCTGTTCCCGCGGCGGGCGCCCGCCCGCCCAGGCGCAGCAGGCCTCGGCCTCCCAGAACCCGACGCCGACCACCGGCTGGTTGGGGCCGTTCCAGCGCCGGTCGCGCCACCAGCGAGGCTCGGTGACTCCTTCCTTCCGTAGCCAGTCCCAGCCGGCGTCCGACCAGCATTTCCGCTGGCCATAGCCATCGTCGTCGACAAAGGCCCGGTACTGGCTGTTGGTCACGGGGTAGCGGCCGAGGCGGAAGGGCGCGGCGATTTCCACAGTGTCGCCTTTGTCGCCATACGGATAGGTTCCGGCCGGCACCTCGACATAGGCGCGAGGATCGCGGAGATCGTAGATTCGCGGGTCACCCAGCCGACCAAGGCAGAGGCCGAGCGTCTGCCGGGCCTGCACCTCGGCCTCGTCCTCGATGGCAGCCAGGCTGAGCAGGCGGACGCTCTCGACGAGGTCGTTGGGGATCTGGTAGCCCTTGGCCAGGCACAGCTCGAGCGCCTCGGCGGCGAACACCGCCGGCGCCGGGTTCGCCTTGACCGCGGCGCGGTCCTGACGTTCGATCAGCTCTCCAAGCAGATCGAGCCCCCATTCAGGGTCCTTGTTGAGAATCTGGGCGGCAAACAGAAACAGCAAGGTCGGGCGCCACTCGGAGACGGCCACACGCGCGTCGATCACCTCGGTCACCCGTCTCTCGCTGCCGCGAGCGATGCGCTGGGCCGCGAGGAACTCCTGAAAGCTCAGGTGATAGAAGGCGGCGCGGTCGTTCGGCCGCGGCAACAGCAGCCCCGAGCGGGTCAGAAGCTGCTCGCGCTGGACCGCCGCGTCGACCTCGCCACGTCCATAGGCGGGGTTCTGCTCCGCGAAGTGGGCGAGCAGCCGCTCGGTCTCGTTCCAGCTGATCTCGGCGGCGGGCGTCTGGCGCGGCGCTTCGTCAGGCTCCCCCGCGTGCATGCCGTAGGCGATCGCCTCGAGGCGCCTCAGGACCGGCTCCCGCTGGCGCGCATCGCCGGGATACCGGCTATGCAGCACGCTGTCGACGATGCTCTTGTAGAGCTCGTAGCGGTCCTCGGGCAGGCGGCCTCCCTTGTCGTAAAGGACGCACATTGCGGTCAGCAGCATCGGGTTTTCGGTCAGCGGCGCCAGATCGTCGCGGTCGTGGATAGTATCGAGCAGGCCCGCCGTCAGCTCCTGCCTGCCCAGGGTGTGGAACCAGCGGGTGACGAACAGCTCCTGGAGCGGCCCCGGCAGCGGTTCGAGCGGGGCATGTAGGAGGGGCATCCGAGCGAGCCCGACCTCGTCCAGACCGTAGGGACGGCTGGTGAGCAGGGTGCGGTTTCCCGCTCTCTCCCACGCGGGTAGAGCGTCCGAGAGACCGCTCAGCAGCAGCGCGCGCGGGTAGACGGTCGCGCCGTGGTGAACTTCCGAGACCGCGACCTCGTCCAGGCCATCGAGCAGCAAAAAGGCGCTGCCGGCCGCCAGATGATGCCTGACTAGGCTGCCGTTCAGCCCCGGTGGCGGCGACCGGTCGATCCAGGCCGCAATCGCCTGCTCCAGGCCGCTCTGGTGCCAGGTGCGGCGGCCGCGGCCGCAGTCTATGTCCTTGCCGAAATCGCGCAGCGGGACCAACAGCGGCAAGCGGATCCGCAGCGTCTCCGGCTCTTGCTCCTGGTATTCCTCCGGCGCCGCGACCGGATGGGCGGTCGTCGCGTGGGCGATGCTCTGCAGGACCGCCCAGCGGCAGAAGGTGGATTTGCCCGCACCCGCCGGCGCGGGGACGTACAGGGAGATTTCGTCGATCAACCGCAACATTGACACGACCATCGTCTCAGATGAGCTGGGCTCTCGCCGGGGCGGACGCCGTCTGAGAATGGTCAGCCGACCGAGCGCCGGCACATAGACATGGCTCAAGGTGAAGGCGTGGCTCTGCTGGACGTCCTGCCCGAGCAGATCGACAGAGGTGCAGTGACCCTTCAACCATTCAAGGTACGCGGGCGGGATTTCCGGGGCCCGATTCTGCGCCGGTACCAGCTCCCTGATGCGACGCGCCAAGTCCAGGAAGACTTTGTCCTGACGGGCACTGGAACCAAGGACTTTGATTGGTTGATCCGGCTTGTTCACCGTTTGGTACTTGGAGAGGTTCTCGTCATTCTGGAAGTCGGAGTAGTTGATGTGCACGCCAAGGATGACCATCCTGCGGGCGCTCTGCGCCGCCTCGAGCAGCGGAGGCAGCTCGTTCTTGGCGATGAAGTCCGAGGCCAAGAAGTCGGCGCTGATCAGGAGGACGGCGACATCGGCCCTTGTGAGCGCAGCCTTGATCTTCTCGCGCCAGGCCTCTCCGGTCTTGATCTGGGTGTCGTCCCACAGATCGAGCTTGCCATCCCTCGCCAGCGGCTTCAGATGCACCCGGACGCGCTCGAGCCACGCCTTGTCTCTATGGCTGTAGCTCACGAACACATTGAGCTTGTCGCTGCCCATGGCGCCGATCCCATCCGCTCGCGCTCTGACAATGCACACGCGAAGGTAGCGCCGGGCGTGGTTCGGCGTAAAGCGATGCGGTTGGCAGGCACCGGGCCGTGGAAAAAATTCCTCTGACGTGCTACAATCCGGCGATCAGCAAGCGGCAGATTCCCTGATCGGACGATTCGATGACCCGCGGCGGCTGGGCGCGCCGTCCGTGACGTCCCGGTGGCATGGGCGGGCGCCGTGTCCGCGCTGCTGCGGTGCAAACCAAACGAACCTGAAGAATCGCGATTTTTCAATTGGCTAGGTTTCTCGAGACGTCCGCTCTTCAATCTGAGCCGGGTACGCCCGGGGTGATCGAGCGCGGCTCAGGAAAACGGCAAGGGCAGCCGTCCATGGTTCGGCGGCGAATCCGAACGAACCTGAGAAACCAAGTTTTTTCAATTGGTTAGCCTTTCATGTCCCCGGGTACGAGGACCTGATCTGAGCCAGCCGTTGCGACGCTGATCCTGCCGTCCCGTGGTTCGAGCGTCCGGAGGCGCCTCGGGGTCGCAGCCTGCCTGGTCGGCGAGCGAGCACGATGACGGGGCCATGCGCACTCGCTCGCCGCGCGCTATACACGCCTGGACGTAGAGGTGGGTTGGGCGCGATGACCTGGGAGCAGGGCGCGATCCTGGCGGTGCTGGGGGGCACGCTTGCTGTGTTCGTCTGGGACCGCTGGCGCGATGGCGCGGCTTGGTCATGAGCTTTCAGCGGAGGCGTGGAAGCTCCCTCAAGTGCACGGCACCCGGCGCGGACGGGGTTCCTCCGCCTTGGCGATCAGCCTGCGATCGGCGCTCACCAGGGGTGCGTTCTGCGCTTCGCTCAGAGCCAGATAGAGGCAGTCGTAGACCGGGTGGCCAACTCCAAGGCGATGGCGGCGGCGCGCGGCGCAAGATGGGCGGAGCCGTCGAGGGTTGCGAACGCCGCAGACGCGCGGTGGAGGGTCGGGTGTGCTCGACCATGGCGGGGGCGAGGCGCGACGGGCGCGTCACGGGATCGGGCCTTGGTCGCTCGGGTCAGGCACTGCGGAGGTACGCGACGGGAACTTGCCGTCCGCCGTTGAACCGTCGGTGCGGCGGACAACCTTTATCTCACCCGATGCACCTGTAGGAGCCCGACATCAATGGATCGACGCGATTTGTGCGCGGCCGCTCTCGGCGCCGCTCTTCTGCTCCCCTCGGCCGCTCTCGCCCACCATGGCTGGAGCTGGACGACCGGCGAGAACATCGAGCTCACCGGCACGATCGCCGCGACCAGCCTCGGCAATCCGCACGGCGAGCTGACCCTGGATGTCGACGGCACGCTCTGGACCGTCGAGGTCGGACAACCCTGGCGCAACAGCCGCGCCGGGCTCGAGGAGGGCGATCTCGCCGAAGGGGTCGTGCTGACCGTCTCGGGCGAGCCGTCGGCGGATCCCGACGAGAAGCTCCTGAAGGTCGAGCGGCTCTGGATCGGCGGGACCGAATACGAGCTCTATCCCGGGCGCGACTGAGCGGCCGTGGACGCCGTCCTGGACGCTCTGGTCGGGTCGGCGCCGGCACAGTGGCTGCGCTTCTCGCGCTGGGGCTACGCCGCGGTCAACACCACCCATGTCTTCGGGATCGCGCTCCTGGTGGGCGCGATCCTGCCGCTCGATCTCCGCCTGCTCGGCTGCTGGCGCGCCGTGGCGCTCGAGCCGCTCGCCCGGGTGCTGGTCCCGGTCGCAGCGACCGGCCTGCTCCTCGCGATGGCCACCGGCGCGTTCCTGTTCATCACGCGCGCGCCCGAATACGCCGCCATCGACCTCTTCCTGGTCAAGCTGGCGCTGATCGCGACAGGCGGCGTCCACGCGCTCAGCCTGCACCTCGGCCCTGGCCTGCAGAACGCATCACGCGCGCGTCTGCGCACCGTCGGCGCCGTCTCCCTCTCGATCTGGCTGGCGGCGCTGGTCTGCGGCCGGCTGCTCGCTTTCGTCGATGACTGAGCCGCTGGTCGTGCCGCGGACGCTCACAGCGCCCCGGGTTCAGCACGCCCACGGCTGATCCAGAAGGAAACTTGGACGCCACGCTCGGCAGCGTCATTGCGAGGACAAGCGATGAAGCCATCCAGACGCCGCTCCTGGATCGCCACGGGCGCTGGCGCGCCCTCGCGATGACGAAGGCGGGCGGTTCGGCGCCCGGGTTTCATCCCCAGCGGGCCGGTCTTGCCGGTGGGCAACTGATACCGGCGGTTCGTGACGCCGCTTGGCGTGGATAGGGTTGCGGGCTCCAGAACCGCTGTCGAACCCGCTGCGACAGTCCTAGTCGACCGCCTCCTTGTCGCCGAGGACGATCACCGGGTCCATGCGCAGCAGTTCCTCGGGGGCGATGTGGCAGGCGATCTTGTGGCCTTCGCCGAAGCGGCGGATCGGCGGCTCCTGTTCCTCGCAGATCTTGCCGAGCTTGCGCGGGCAGCGCGTCTGGAACGGGCAGCCGGGCGGCGGGTTGACCGCCGAGGGAATGTCGCCCTCGAGCACGATCTGCTTCTTGCGCACCGAGGTGTCGGCGATCGGGATCGCCGACAGCAGCGCCTCGGTGTACGGGTGATACGGCGGCGCGAACACCTCGTCGGTGGTGCCCTGCTCGGCGATCGTGCCGAGATACATCACGATCACGCGATCGGCGAGATAGCGCACCAGCGACAGATCGTGGCTGATGAACAGCAGCATGGTCCGGTTCTCGCGCTGGATCTCCATCAGCAGCTGGGCGACCGCGGCCTGCACCGAGACGTCGAGCGCCGAGACCGGCTCGTCGGCGACCACCACCCGGGGATTGCCGGCGAACGCCCGGGCGATCCCGACCCGCTGCTTCTGGCCCCCGGACAGCTGGCGCGGCCGGCGCAAGTAGAAGTCCCGCGGCAGCTTGACGATGTCGAGCAGCTGCATCACCCGCTCGCGCACCTTTTCCGGGTCTTTCTCGACGCCGAACTTGCGGATGACCCGGGAAATCTGCCCGCCCACCGAGTGGCTCGGGTTGAGCGTATCGAACGGGTTCTGAAAGATCATCTGCAGATGGCTCACCACCTGCGGGCGGCGCTTCTGGACCGCCACCTGGCTCAAGTCCTGATTATCGAGCACGACCTTGCCTTCGGTCGCCGTCTCGAGGCCCAAGAGCACCTTGGCGAAGGTCGACTTGCCGCAGCCCGATTCCCCGACGATCGCCACCGTCTCGGCCTCGCGCGCATCGAAATCGAGCTTCTCGTTCGCCTTGACCGTGCGCACGCGCTCGCCGCGGATCAGCGCCAGCAACGAGCTGTCGTGGATCTCGTAGTACTTCTTCAGGTTCTCGACCCGGAGCACGATCGGGCCGAACTCGGCGGCCGCAGCCCCTTCAGCCACCTTCGGTCCGATGCTCCAGTCGATCTCGTTGAAGCGCCGGCAGCGGGTCATGTGTCCGGACTGTCCCGGCACCGCCTCCATCTCGATCCGGCCGTGATCGCACACCCCGGCGCGGAAATGATCGCAGCGGGGACCGTAATTGCAGCCCTCGGGGCGCTCGTGCGGCAGGGGCAGCTGCCCGGGAATCGGCACCAGCGGCCGGGCGTTCTTGTCGGCGCCGGGCAGCGGGATCGAGCTGAACAGCCCCTTGGTGTAGGGGTGGCGCATCCGGTCGAACACCTCCGCGACCCTGCCCACCTCCACCGCCTCGCCCGAGTACATGACCGTGATGCGATCGCAGGTCTCGAGGATCAGGCCGAGGTTGTGCGAGATGTAGAGCATCGAGGTGCCGAAGCGCTCGCTGATCTCCTTGATCAGCTCGACGATGCCGGCCTCGACCGTGACGTCGAGCGCGGTGGTCGGCTCGTCGAGGAGGAGGAGCGCCGGGTTCGAGAGCAGCGCCATGGCGATGACCACGCGCTGCTGCTGGCCGCCCGAGATCTGGTGCGGATAGCTCGCCATGATCCGCCTGGGGTCCGGCAGGCGGACGTTGCCGAGCATCTCGAGGGCCCGCTCGTACGCCTGCTTGTCCGAGCAGCCCTCCTCATGGAACAGGGGTACCTCCATGAGCTGCTGCGCGATCTTCATCGATGGATTGAGCGACGCCATCGGCTCCTGATAGACCATCGCGATCTGGGAGCCGCGCAGCTGGCGCAGCTCCTGCTCGCTCATCGCGGTCAGGTCGCGGCCCTTGAACCTGATCTCGCCGGACATGACGCGGCCGTTCTTGCCCATGTACTGCATGATCGCGAGCGCCACGGTCGACTTGCCGCAGCCGGACTCGCCGACGATGCCGACCGCCTCGCCGGGCATCACGGTGAGGTTGAAGTCGACCACGGCCGGGATCTCGCCCGCGCGCGTGAAATAGGAGATGCAGAGATCCTGGCACTCCAGAACCGCGGTCTGATCGCTCATCGTGACCTCCGTCAGTCGCGCAGGCTCATCTCGCGCAGCCCGTCGGCCAGGAGATTGAACCCGAGGATCAGGCTGGAGACGGACAGCGCCGGGACGATCAGCATGTACGAGAACTGGAACAGCATCGCGGTCTGGGCGGCCTCCTTGATCATCAAGCCCCAGTCCGGATCGGGCGGCTGCAGGCCGAGGCCGAGGAAGGTCAGCGTGGTGATCGCCACCGTGGTGTAGCCGAGGCGCAGGCAGGCATCGACGATGATCGGCCCGCGCGCATTCGGCAGCAGCTCGACCACCATGATGTAGAGCGGGCTCTCGCCGCGGGTCTGCGCCGCGAACACGTAGTCGCGCGTCTTGATGTCCATGGTCAGGCCCCGGACGATGCGCATGATCGCCGGCGCCGAGGCGAAGGTCACCGCGATCACGATGTTGAACCCGCTCGGCCCCAGGTAGTTCAGGATCACGATGAACAGGACCATCACCGGGAACGACAACAGGACATTGGCGAAGAACGAGATCAGCTCGTCCCACCAGCCGGAGAGATAGCCGGCGAGCAGGCCGAACATGGTGCCGACCAGGTACGCGACCACCGTGGCGGTCACGCCCCAGACGATCACCCGCTGGCAGCCCCACAACGTGCGCGAGAGTATGTCGCGTCCCTTGAAATCGGCGCCGAGCCAGAAGAACACGTCGTTCTGCTCGGTGAGCGGCAGGGCGAAGGGCGCGATCGGCTGGTTGGGGTCGGTCAGCGGCAGGAACGGCACGGTGACCGCGATCAGCAGCCAGAAGAACACGAGCGACGCGCCGATCATGGCGATCCAGGATTCGCGCCACGTCGTGATCGCGATGGCGTAGAGCAGGACGGTCGCCGGGATCGCCGGCAGCAGGACGAGGTTTCGGGCGGGACCGAGCGCGCCGCCGAACATGACGTGCAGCGTCAGCGGCACCCACATCAGCACCAGCAGCGCGAGCAGCGCGCGCGGCGTCGTGAGCCGCGCCATCAGGGAGGGAGAAGGCCGTGCCGTCGCGATCGCTGCGGTAGCCATGGCGTCTTTCCTCAGGCGAACCGGATGCGCGGGTTCAGGAACGTGTAGCCGACGTCGGAGATGATCTGCGAGCTCACCGCCACGATCACCGCCACCAGCGTACAGGCCTGAACCACGTAGACGTCGCCGAACAGCGCCGCCTCCAGCAGCAGCTTGCCGAAGCCGTCGTACTCGAAGAACACCTCGACCACGACCACGCCCGAGAGCAGCCAGTTCATCTGCAGCACGATCACCGTAAACGGCGCGATCAGAGCGTTGCGCAGCGCGTGCTTCATGATCACCCGCTGATACGGGATGCCCTTCAGGACCGCGGTCCGGATGTACTGCGAGGTCATGACCTCGGCCATCGAGGCCCGGGTCATGCGCGCCACGTAGCCGAAGTCGTACAGCACCAGGGTCAGCACCGGCAGGACCAGCTGCTTCCAGTCGAAGCCCTGGATCATCGCCGATTTCGCCGGCAGCCACCCGAGCCCCAGCGCGAACACCACGGTGAGAAAGATCGCCGTGGCGATCTCGGGGATCGAGGTGGTGAAGACCGAGATGAACGAGATGGTGCGGTCCTGCGCCGAGCCCTCCTTCATCCCGGCGAGCACGCCCGTGACCAGCGAGATCGGGATCATCAGCGCGAACACCCAGAACGCCAGGATGCCGGTATTGATCAGCCGGTCCAGCAGCAGCGGCCCGATCTCGGTGTTCTTCTCGAAGGAGTGGCCGAAGGTGCCGGTGACGACGTCGCCGATCCACGTGACGTAGCGCTCGTAGAACGGGACATCGAGCCCCTTTTCGGCGAGCCAGTTCTGATACTCTTCCTCGCTCAGCGCCGAAACCCCGAAACCGCCCAGCTCGGCGACCGCGATCTTCTTCTTGAACTCGTCGGTATCGAAGATGACGAACAGGATGAGCGACGCGACCGCCATGATCAGGACCATCTGAATCAGGCGGCGACAGAGCAACGCCAACATCGCGGGCCTCAGCGCTCTATGGGTTCATGCCCGGTGAGAAGGTCGCGGGCCCGACGCGCCCGCGCGCTTCGGGCCCAGCCCGAAGCGCGCGCCCGTCCACTACGCGTCCAGCCACACCTTGTTGAACTGGTGGTACTGGGTCGGATGCGCCTGGTAGTCCTTCACCTGGTCGCTGATCATGGTGAACACCGGACGCCAGACCGGCTGCACCATGACCGCATCGTCCTGCAGGATCTGCTCGACCTTCTCCATCTTGGCGGTGCGCTCGGCGACGTCGAGCGTCGCCTCGGCGTCGTCGAGCGCGGCGTCGAACTCGGGGTTGGCGTAGCTGCTCTCGTTCCAGGGGGTGCCGGTGCGGTAGCCGAGCGAGAGCACCATCGTGCCGAGCGGCCGATGGGTCCAGGAGGTGCACCCGAAGGGGGTCTTGTCCCAGATCTCCCAGTACTTCGACGCCGGCATCACGTTGATGTTGAGATTGACCCCGATGTCCTTGAGCTGGTCGCGCCAGAGCTCGCACAGCGTCTGATGCCACGGCCCGTCGGTGTTGCCGACGTTGATGGTGAGCTCGATGCCGTCGGGATGGCCGGCCTCCTCGAGCAGTGCCTTGGCCGCCTCGACGTCGCGCTGCAAGGGCGGCAGCTGGAAGTACTCGGGATGCACCGGCGCGACGTGGTGGTTCTCGGCGATGTCGCCGCGCCCCTGGAACACGAAGTCGCGGTACACCGTGTTGTCGGTCGCCTTGACGAGCGCTTGGCGCAGCTTCTTGTTGTCGAACGGCGCCTCGGTGACCTTGAACCGGCAGCACACGGTCTGCGCGGTGCGCGCCGGCACGATCTCGCCGGGGAGCGCCTCGGCGAACGCGTACTGCTCGATGCCGAACGCGTAGATGGTGTCGACCTCGCCCGAGGCGAAGGCGGTCAGCTGGTTGGCGGCGTCGAAATGGTAGTAGTGGATCTCGTCGAGGTAGACGTCGCCGCCCCAGTACTCGAGCTCCTTGCCGTCGGTGGTCTGGGTGATCCGCTGCAGAACGCAGCGGTCGCCGACCGCCAGCCCGGCCAGGGTGAACGGCCCGGTGCCGATCGGATTGTCCGAGAACGGCGCCTGGAACGACGGGTGCAGGATCGCGGTCGGGTAGTTGTAGCAGTCCTCCGGCGCCGACAGCACCGGCTTGTTCAGGTTGAGGCGGACCGTGTGCTGGTCCACCGCCTCGACCGAGTCCATGCTGGCGAAGGTCGACAGCCCGCTGTTGGACGAGCCCAGATCCGGGTTGACCCAGCGCTCGAAGTTCCAGACCACGTGGTCGGCGACGAACTCCTCGCCATTGTGCCAGAGCACGCCCTGGCGCAGGTGGAACGTCCAGGTCTTGAGGTCGTCGGACGCCTCCCAGCTCTCGGCCAGCATCGGCCGGGTGACGTTGTCGGGGCCGGTGATCGCGAGATACTCGGCGATGTGCCGGGTCTGATTCGACATCTGGGTCCAGGAATAGGTCGCCGGATCGTCCATCTTCTGGACTTCCATGGCGACCCGGAGGATGCCGCCCTGTTTGGGCGTGCCGCTCTGGGCCAGCGCGGGGTCGACCAGATGCTCGCCGAGAATCCTGCCTGCGATCCCATAGGCCGCGGCCGAGCTCATGCCGAGCAAGGTCGCGGTGCGCAGGAACTCGCGCCGGTCGACCCGACGCGCCTCGAGCTGCTCGACCAGCTTCGGGATATACGGGTGCACTCTGCGGTCGTCGGACTTGGCCATCGCCAGTCTCCCTGTGATGGTTGGGCTCACCGCGATTCCGACGCCGGCCACGAGATGCGCTCGAATGCCTTGGGTCGCCGAACCCGGCTCTCCTACGTCGAGAGTAACCCATCACCCAAGGCTGTCAACCGGAGCCCCCCGGGCGGGTAGCGTCTCAGCGATTTCAAACTGAGACACTACCCCGAGCAGACCTTAACGGCTGTCTCCGCCAGACTCTGCGGCCAGAGCCATTATGACGAAGCTCACCATGCAGGCTGCCAGCCTTCCAGATCTTCCGACTTGGCAATCGAGCTCTTCACCTGGTGGCAAAGCCACCCCCGGAGAAAAATTCACGCAACCGCCCGGAGCCCCTTGAGCAATAAAAGGAAGGGTCGAGCTAGACAGAATTCCGTCGGAGTTAAAACACGCAGTTGTGAGGACAAATATGTTCACTTCTGGTACCTGTAACACAGTTGTCACAGCAGCACTTCCAAGTGTTCCCGAAACGCCACCATCGTCGACCTGTTGAGCATTGGCAAGGCTGCATGAGGAAGCAAGCAGAAGCGAAACGAACATTGTCCTGAACATCGTCCCCCCCTTTGCGCTAGAATTTCCCATTATGCCGATTTTGGCAGGCTGAGCTTGGTCCTCTCCGACGGAAAAAGCAAGGCTTCCGGCATCGAGCATCGGCAAGGGGGTGCTCGGATCACCGCCATCTCATCCAGATGGACCACGCGCGGTTTGTCACCGAAATCAACCGCGTCGCGTCACCCGTGGTCGCGCTCGCGGCTCTAAACCGGTGCCGGGTTCCACAGGATCACCTGCCCCCTTCCTCGGAGACGGCTCGCCGCATGTCCCGCTGCCCGCGCAGGCAGCACCCGACGCGCTTGCTGATCAGCTTCACGAGCCGTTCGTTATCGGTGCGCAAGCCGATCGCTATTTCGCCGCTCCGCTTCGTCGTGCCCGAATTATCGAGAAGAATGAAAGCGGCGTGCGTTGGAATCGAGCAACGTTGGCCGTCGATCCCGCCGCCATCATTTCAAACAGAGAGACTATCCTCCGGGCACGCCCCGCACCCGCTGACACCGGGGCGCAAAGCAACTACGATGCCGGAACAGGCATCCAACGTGGGGAGACGGCCATGTCCATCGCGCTTCGAACCATGCGGCAGCGACTCGGCGCGCCGGCGATCGTCGGGACCGGCCTGGCGCTCGCGCTCGGCATCGGCGCGGCGCAGGCCCAGACTTACCAGATGGTGATCGCGCATCTGTTGCCGGAGGATCTGAGCGACAACGAGATCGCCCCGGCCATGGCGCACTTCGAGAGCCTGGTGGAGGCGCGGACCGGCGGCGATCTCGACGTCCAGGTGTTCGGCGCGGGCGCGCTCGGCTCCGAGGTCGAGACCGGCAAGCAGGCGCAGGGCGGCACCACCGTGCAGTCGAGCGTGATGTCCTCGGGCGCGATGTCGTCCTTCTTCCCGAAGTACCAGATCATCACGACGCCCTTCCTGTTCCCCAACTACCGCGTGGCCTGGGCGTACTTCGACGGTCCGTGGCACGCCGAGTTCATGAGCGGCGCGATCGAGGAGGCCGGACTGCGCTACCTGGGCACGTTCGACGACGGCGGCGGCTTCGTCGCGTTCACCAACAACGTCCGCCCGATCAGGACGGTGGACGACATCAAGGGGCTCAAGATCCGGGTCGAGGAGAACCCGGCCCATGTCGCCACCATGAAGGCGCTCGGCGCCTCGGCCACCCCCTTGCCCTGGGGCGAGGTCCTGACCGCACTCGGCACCGGGCTGGCCGACGGCCAGTTCAACGCGCCCGGCGTCTCCGCCTCGTTCAAGCTCTGGGACGTCAACGACTTCACCACCTGGAGCGGCCACGTCTTCAACTCGCAAAGCTGGATGGTCAGCGAGACCTGGTTCCAGACCCTGCCCGACGAGTACAAGGCAATCGTCGTCGGCTCGGCGCAGGAAGCGATCAAGATGGCGCACGGCGTCGCCGCGCTCTCGGCCGTGATCGGCTGGCAGGAGTCGTGCGAGAACTTCGAGGAGTGCATCATCCTCGCCGAGGACGAGAAGCAGAAGATGGCGGCGATCGCGCGGCCGGCATGGAAGGACTGGATCGTCAACGACTTCGGGATCGAAGAGAGCCTGGTCGACGGGCTCTGGGCCGAGGTCGACCGGATTGACGCCGAGATCAAGGAGCGCGATCAGGCGCTGTTCTTGAAGTAAGCCGGCAACGTCGGCGGGGGCACGGCCGCGCCCCCGCCGGGCCGCGCGCCGGGCTGTGATGGCGAGACCGTGGCCGGTCGCGGCGCGGGAACGCGCGGGCTGAACGAAACAATGCCCGGATCATCGCCGGGCCGGGCTGGTGCGGGATCTCGGGGAGGACAGGGGTGCGGGACTGGTTGCCCGGTTCGAGAGCGCCATGATCGAGCGACTTCGGGCGCTCAGCGACCACGTGAATCGGGCCGTGGTCGCCGTCTGCATCGTCTGCTTCCTGATCATGCTGGCGATCTCGTTCGCCGGCTTCTTCTATCAGGTGATCACCGGCGCGGCCCTGTCCTGGACCTACTCGCTGGCACGCCTGTTCGTGCCCTGGATCGCCATGCTCAGCATCACGGTCGCGTTCAGGCGCGGCGAGCACGTGGCCATGGCGATCCTGCTCCAGCTCGTGCCGCCGCGCGTCGCGACCATCATCAGCTACGCCAATCTCGCGATCATCGGCGTCTTCGCGCTGCTCCTGGTCTGGTTCGGCTGGCAGTTCTTCATCACCACGACCCACTACAACATGGTCTCGGACCAGATCCAGATTCACAACCGCTTCGTCGCCGCGTGCATTCCGGTGACCGGGCTCATCCTGCTCGTGCACCTGGCCTATGGCCTGCACCTGCTCGACCTCGCCGCCCCCGAAGCCGAGGTCGAGGAGCTGCTGCGCGAGAGCGAGGCCCGTGAGGCGGAAGCGAAGCCGTGAGCGCAGCGCTGCTCGCGTTCGCGATCCTGCTGCTGGCCGGCATGCCGATCGCCGTGGTCATGGTCATGTCGGGGCTGGCCGGCGTGTACACGATCGGCGGCTGGGGCTTTCTCGCCATCCTGGCCGACCAGATGTATTCCGGCGTCGCCGGCTACATCCTGATCGCGATCCCCTATTTCATCTTCACCGCCGAGCTGATGAACCACGCCGGCCTGACCGAGCAGCTGATCCGCTTCAACAATGCCCTGTTCGGGCGCGTGCGCGGGGCGCTCTCGCACGTCAACATCACGGTCTCGCTGTTCTTCGCCGGGCTCACCGGCGCCGCCATCACCGATACGGTGGCGATCGGCAAGATCCTGATCCCGGCGATGAAGAAGCAGGGCTACGACGCCGCCTACAGCGCGGCGGTGACCGCTTCCTCCTCGATCATCGGCCCGATCATCCCGCCCTCGATCGTGATGGTCGTCTACGCCTCGATCCTGCGCGACGTCTCGGTGGTCGACCTGTTCGCCGCCGGCATCCTGCCCGGCCTGCTGATGGCTGCGGCGCTCCTGGCGGCCAGCGCGTTCCTGTGCTGGCGGCGCGGCTACCCGCGCGCCGAGGAGCCCTGGCGCCTGGCCGTCGTCGTGCGCACCTTCCTGCCCACGATCCCGGCGCTCCTCGTGCCGGTGATCATCCTGGGCGGCATCCTCTCGGGCCTGACCACGGTCACCGAGGCCTCGGCGTTCGGCGCGGTCTACGCGCTCGCCGTCGGCGCGCTCGGCTATCGCACGCTCACGGCGGCCAAGATCCTGGACGCGCTGGTGGTCACGGTGCGCTTCTCGGGCGTGGTCTTCTTCCTGCTGGCGGCCTCCACGGTGCTCGGCTGGTTCGTCACCCGCTCGGGCATCGCGCGCGAGGCCGCGCAGATGATCAGCAACGTGAGCGACATCCCGAGCGTGCAGATCCTGCTGGTGATCGCCCTGGTCACCGTGCTCGGCACCTTGCTGGACGTGCTCCCGGCGCTGGTCGTCGCGGGGCCGGTCCTGGTGCCGGCCATGGTGTCGCTCGGCTTCGAGCCGCTGCACGTCGCGATCGTCATGATCCTGACCCTCAACGTCGCCAACATCACCCCGCCCGTCGGCATGACGCTGATGACCGCGTCCAAGATCGCGAAGGTGCCCTACGAGCGCGCGATCATCGAGACGATACCCTTCTTCCTCAGCCACATGGCGGTGATCCTGCTGGTCACGTTCTTCCCGGCGATCGCGCTCTGGCTGCCGAGCCTTCTGCATTGACCGGCGAATGGCGCCGGCGCGCACGGCGCATCGTGACGCCAAGGTTGCGCGCAGACGGGCTGGGATTGAATGCGCAGTTGCAGTATACCGAGGTGCTGTACGATGTTGTCCCGCGGCGCGCCGACCTCGACCCGGCATGGTATGCCGCTCGCGCTCGCGCTGGTCGCGATCCACGTAGCAGAGAGGGCGCCGTTCCGTGTGGCACGAAGCTGACTCGACGAGCAGCGGGAGCGCCGGAGCAGCGCTCTTCGGCGATCGGACGGCCCGGGCTCGCTGCGGGTAGGGCGCGATCCGGTGCCCGCATGTCGCCTCCCGGCGCCTGGCGCAAGGCTCGAACGAGGCGCGGCTTGGGTGACCGCGGTGGCGTTCCTGGCGGCGGTGACCGCCGCCGGCTCGGCGAGCGCCGCGCCGCAATTGCGGCCATGGCTGCTGATCGAGCAGGAATTCTCGGACAACATCGATCTCGACCCCGATGACGATCGGCGCTCGGCCTTCGTCACTCGCGTCGTCCCCGGCGTGAGCTTTCGGGGCGACACCTCCCGGTTCCAAGGCGGCTTCGACGGCGCGCTCAGGACCAGGTACACGACCGACGGCGACGATCAGGGATTCCGAGTCGATCCCACCCTGACCGGCGAGGGCGAGGTGGAGCTGGTGCCGGGCGCGCTGTTCCTCGAGGGCCAGGCGTCGATCAGCCAGCAGGTTCTGAACAACGCTGCGGCCCAGACCGTGGCGAACCAGGATACCGTGCAGGTCTATCGCGTGAGCCCGGTGCTCCGCCACCGGTTCGGCGGGTTCGCCGTCGGCGAGCTGCGCTACACGTTCGGTCAGTTCCTGGCCAACAGCGACCAGGCCTCAAACACCACCGCGCACGTCGGGCAGGCCTCGCTCGCGAGCGGCGACGACTTCGACCGCTTGCGCTTGGCGCTCAACAACCGCATCGCGCAATCGATCCGCTCGGAAGCGAGCGACATTCAGGAGAGCGACAGCGTCCTCCAGGCCGAGTATGCCGTGACCAGATGGTTCGCCCCGATTGCGGCCGGCGGTCATCAGCGGTTCGATGCCGGCGGCTCCCGTGCCGACTTCGACGGCCCGGCGTATTGGGGCGGCCTTCGCTGGCGGCCAGGACGCCGGACCGAGCTGACGCTCACCTACGGCAAGCGCGACGACCGCTTCAGCCCGGCCGCGGAGCTTACCTACCGGATCACGGAGAACTCCCGGTTCGTAGCCAGCTACGCCGAAGGCCTCAGCACCGCTCAGCAGCGGTTGTCGACCAATCTGTCGTTCATCGGCATCGATCGCGACACCAATCAGTTCATCGACGAGCGCATGGACACGCCGTTCGATCCTCGAGCCGACCCTTTCAACATCGACGACGAGATCGTCTACATCAAGGCGGCGCGCGTCGCGCTCGGCCTCACCCGCGGCCGTCATGCGTTCGGGATCCAAGGCTATTTCGGGCGCGAGGAGGACGTCGACACGGGTGAGGAGGAGGAAATCTACCAGGCCAACGCGACCTGGTCGCGACGCCTCAGCCGACGCCTGACGTTCACACTCTCCGGCGGTTTCGAGCTCACCAGATTTCCCACGGGTCGCGATGACGACGAATACCTCGTGCAACCGGGTCTGCGCTACCAGCTCTCGCCGGAAACCGCGCTGTTTGCCGACTATCGCCATCGTTGGCAGAACTCGAACGACGACAATGCCGAATACACCGAGAACCGGGTGGCGGTAGGCGTGCGCCTGAGCCGGTGAATTCGGGCTGACAAGGTTCGTCCGCCCGGCATCACCCTTCTCGTTGGGCGCGCGGCCGCGAAGGTCAGGATTTCGCAGGGTCGGCATGAGTTCCTCACCGACGTGACCGGCCCGGCGCATGAAACTGAGGGCGAACCGCCGGTCGCCTTCGCAGCGTCATCGCGAGGGCGCGCCAGCGCCCGCGGCGATCCAGCAGCGGCGTCTGGATGGCTTCGTCGCTGCGCTCCTCGCAATGACGGTGCTAAGCGTGGCGTCCGGGTTTCTTTCTGGTTGCCATCGACGGGCCGACCTCGGCGCATGAAACCCGGGCCTCGAACCGACGCTCGTCATCGCGAGGGCGCGGCAGCGCCCGTGGCGATCCAGGAGCCGCGCCTCGATTGCTTCGTTGCTGCGCTCCTCGCAATGACGGTGCTAAGCGTGGCATCCAGGGTTTTCTTAGGCGGTCCGGAGCGCCGGGCGGACCCGGCCGTCATGCCCGGGCGCGGCTCGATGGGCCGGCGATCAGACAGTCGAGACGACGAAGGCTCGCCGCCCACGCGTAGTCGGCGACGACGCGGGCGCGGGCGCGCGCCCCCAGAGCCGCCGCGCGGTGCGGGTCGAGCAGGCTGATGACCGCCTCGGCGAAGGCGGCCGGGGTCTCGGCGATCAGGATGTCCCGTCCGGGGCGCAGCCGGAGCCCGGTGATCGCGGCCGGGGTGGCGACCACCGCCTTGGCCATCGCCATCGCTTCCAGCACCTTGTTCGGTACGCCCCGGGCGACCCGCAGCGGCGCCACGCCCAGAGCGGCGTGCGCCAGGAAAGGGCGCACGTCCGGCACGGTGCCGCTCAGGTCCATGCCCAGGCGCGCGGCGGCGCGGCAGAGGCGTCGCCCCGGCCCCCGCCCGACCACGACGAAGCGGAGGTCCGGCCGGTTGGTCCGCAGCTCGGGCAGGACCTCGCGCGCGAACCAGAGGACGGCATCCTCGTTGGGCCAGTAGCTCATGTCGCCGGTGAAGGCGAGCACGGGTCCGCCCTGCGGAAACGGGCACGGATGGCCGACCTCCGGCGCGAAACAGCCACCGTCGACGCCGTTCGGTATCACGAGCGTCTTTGCCCTCGCCGAGGCAACCAGCTCCTCGAACGAGCGCGCCTCGGCCGAGGAGACGAACAGGCAGCGATCGCACCGGTCCGTGGCATCGTGATCGAACGCGCGCAGCCGCTCGCTCTCCCGCCGATACAGCCACGACCAGGGCCAGCGCCGGCCGGCGGCCAGCTGCCGCCATTTCTCGGAGTCGGCATCGACGAAGTCGACGATGCGCGGCACCGTCGCCGGCACGGCAGCGAGATACTGCGCCATGCCCGAGGAATAGGCGAACACGCCGTCGATGGGCCGGCGCCGCAGGAGATCCGCGATCCAGCCGGCAAGCGCGGGGTCGCGCAGCGCCGCCACGGTGATCGCTTGGTTGCGGGCGAGCGCGCCCGCGGCGCGCAACCGCCGGCGCGCCCGCGGCAGGGCGGCAAAGTGGCACTCGTGGCACAACCGGCGCAGCTGGTCGACATGGCGCCAGTCGCCGACATCGTCGATCAAGCAGCCCAGATGAACCACGTGGCTGCGGGCGAGGTGGGACAGGACATGGTAGGCCCGGATCTTGTCGCCCTTGTCAGGCGGAAAGGGGATTCGATGCGCGAGGAACAGAATCTCCGCCAATCATCTCACCCCAGGCCGCGGGAGATCATCGGGCCGAGCGCATTGGCGGCGAACAGCGGCAGGCGCCGCCAACAGGCGATCAGGGGAGCATACTTGCGGTTGAGAGGCGTGACGTCGGGCATCCTCGACCTGCGTAGCAGGAGGTACTCGTGATGCAGACTCTCCGGCTTGAACCCCCAGATCCGCTTATAGGCGAATGCGCCCGTTCCGACCTTGCTTCGACCGAAATCGAACACGCGCGCGCCATGCTCGCAGGCCCGGCGCATGACTTCCCAATACATGAAGTCGCCCGCCGCACAGCGCCGCCCCTGTTCGACGACGCCGCCGTAGTACGGCAGCACCTCGTCACGGAAATGGAAACTGAGCACGCTCGCGA
Source organism: Geminicoccaceae bacterium (assembly GCA_050729115.1). Classification (GTDB taxonomy): domain Bacteria; phylum Pseudomonadota; class Alphaproteobacteria; order Geminicoccales; family Geminicoccaceae; genus JBKPNX01. Next base: position 19,063 of record JBOHKK010000031.1, read on the forward strand.
GCGGATTTGCGCCGCGCACCACGGTCAGGATCTCGCAGTCCGAGCCGAACACGTCGAGGAGCGTCCTGAAGTAGTGGGCTGGATAGACCGGAGTCCCGTGCTTTCGGACCGTACGGGCGTAGACCGAATAGAAGCGGTCGATACCGCAATCGAGCTCGCTTCTGAGCGCGATCGAAAGCGCCTTGCGGATCATCGCCCGGCGCTTGCGCGGCACGGCCACTAAATTGGCGTCCGGGTCCGGTGCAAGCGGCCTGCGGAAGGTCGCGTAGAGCGCGGAATCGCGCGCCCAGGAGCGGCTCGAAGGGCGCCGGAGCCGGTACTCCAGGTAGCCGACCTCCAGAGCTTCGGCGAGCTGCTCGGCCGCCCCGTTCAAGGCCTCCAGACTGGCATCGTCGCTCGCGAGCGGGCCGCCGTAGACGCCGTATGCGCTGGAGATCAGTCGGCTGCCGAACAGACGGCTCGACACGTGGACCAGCGGCAGCACCCCGGTGATCCGGCCGTCGCGTCTGGCCTGCAGGAAATGGCAACTGTGCCCGAAACTCCGTTCGACCACCGTCCTCCAGCCGGCACGATGGAAGAAGGTGGCACCAGGCGCCGCCTCGACGAAGCGGTCCCAAGGTACGATGGACGCGTCGTCGAGCGGCGCTACGCAGACTTCTGACAAGGCCACCTGGCCGTCAATTCAGGTTGAACCGCAAGGAAGACCTGGTCGACCCGGTCCCAACGGAACTCTGCCAGCATATGGCCACAACCAGAAATAGCCGCCGCCACTGCGGGGCACGCCGACGCCGAGCAGGCTCACGGTGGTCAACGGGCATCTCCAGGGGCGCGTCGGCTTCGTCCGGGGCGCGCCCGATCCGCGTCTCGGAGGCGCCGACCTGGTAATAGTCCTCCACGTCGACGGTCAACGCGTTGACGATGGCGGCCGCGGATTCGGAGCGGAGGCTGTGCCCGCCCGATCTGCGGTACCCGGTGCCATTTACCTCGATGACGGTCACCCGCGGCTCACTCCCTGCGTGCGCGACGGTTCCCCGAACAGCCCCTCGAGGCGCAACTCCCGCATCACGGTCTCGAACAGGTCGGCGCCTATGTCGTGGCGCTCTTCCACAAAGCCTACCAGCAGCAGCCGGTCGAACACCGTGTTGATCCGTCGTGGTATACCATAGGTTTCCTTGTGCACCAGCGAAAACACGTCTGAAGCGATGGTCGGATTCTTGGCCCAACCGACCGCGCGCAGGCGATGCTCGATGTAGCCGCGGGTCTCGGCGGCGCTGAGCGGGCGCAGATGGCTGCTCGCGACCACCCGCTGCTTGACCTGCTCGAGCGCGCCGTTGGCCAGGGCGTCGCGGAACTGGGTCTGCCCCAGAAGGATGATCTGAACCACAGGCGCATCCGCGCACCGATAGTTCGACATCATGCGCAACTCTTCCAAAGACGCGCGGGGCAGATTGTGCACCTCGTCCACGATGATCAAAGGGCTGACGTTGCGCCGCCGGGCCTCGATCAGGAAGCCCTCGAGCTGCCGTATGACGGTCGACTTCTGGTGACCGGCGGGATCGAGCCCGAACCCGCTTGCGACCATGCGGATCAGATCTTCCGGCTCCACCTGCGTCGTGACGACCTTGCTGGTCAGGTAGCGCTTGGTGTCGATGACCGACAGCAGGTAGTCCACGAGCATCGTCTTGCCGGTGCCGACGTCGCCGGTGATCAGCACGAATCCTTCGGACTTGCGCAAGCCGTACGTGAGGTAGGCCAACGCGCCCCGGTGCATCTGGCTCGGGTAGAACAGGCGCGGGTCCGGGGTCAGCTGAAACGGCAGGGCCCGCAGGCCGTAGAACTCGGCATACATCGGGGCGCTCAACCGCGGGCGGCGAGATAGCGCTTGCCCCGCCGGTAGTAGGGCTTGTAGTAGGCGCCGAACCGGACCGCGCCAAAGCGAAAGCGCGCCTTGTTGAGGACCAGGCCGATGTGCGGGCAGATCGCGATCAGGTTCAAGGCTTCGGTGATGGCGGCGCGGCTGGTGCGGTCGGCCTCGACCACCAGGACCGCCTGGTCCACGTGCCTGGCGAGCGAGCTGGGCTCGCTCGTGGCCAGCACGGGCGGCGCGTCGAGGATCACGACGCTGTCCGGAGAGGTTCGGCAGAACGCCTGCAACAGGGCGCCCATGCGATCGCTCGCGAACAGCTCGGCGCCCAAGTGGTCACGCGCCCCCGAGGGCACGATCGACAGTCCCCGGATCGACGTCGGGATGACCACCTCCGCCAGGTTCGGCCCGCCTTCCCGCAACAGGTCCGTCAGGCCGTGATCGACTTCGAACCCGAGATAGTGGCCGACCGACGACTTCGCCGGGTCGGCGTCGATGAGCATCACGGAGCGGCCCTGCTCGGCGGCGAGGCTGAACGCGAGGTTGAGCGCGACGAAGGTCTTGCCCTCGCCCTCGCGGGTGCTGGTCACCATGACCAGATGAGCGTTGGCGACGCCGTCGGCCTGGGCCTTGCCGGCGCGCTCCAGGACCGCGCGCTTGATCAGCCGGAACTCCTCGGTGGTGCGGTTGAGGGTGCTGTCCGGCGTGAAAATGCCGGCCCGCGCCAGCATCGCCGCATCGATCTCGAGCCAAGGCGAGGCCGGCTCACCTCGGGCGGCAGGTTCCGAGCCGGAACGCACCACGCCGGCGTGAGCGATCCTGGCCGACTTGGCGATCGCCCGCTCGACGGAGCTCGATCGGCCGGTATCAAGCCCTGCTCCCGGTGCGGATCGCGGCAAGACCGGGATCCCCGCCGACGTCAGTTACCGACGTCGGCGTAGAGCGCGCCGATCACCTTGGCCGGCATGACGTTGCTCCAGCCGATGTGCGCCTCGGTGACCATGATCCCACCGTACACGACGACGAGCAGCACGCAGGCGCCGGCAAAGCTCGACACCTCGGCCATCCGCCAGGTGCGTTGTCCCCGCGACTGGACGGCCGAGACCGTGCCCAGCACCGGCAGGTTGAAGGCGCGCCGCAACTGGCTCGGATCGGAAAAGCACTCGTTGACGTGGACCAGGACGAAGGCCAGGGCGGCGCCGGATCCGAGCGCGACGAACAGGACCAGCGAGATCAGGACGCCGCGCGACGGCCCGTCCGCCGCCAACGGCACGCGTGGCGGCTCGACCACCTGGTATTGGACCCGGTCGGTTCCCACCTCGCGCTCGAGGGCCAGCTTGGCCTGCTCGCGCCTTGCGAGCAGCTCGCCGTGCTTGATCCTGACCACGTCGTGATCGCGGGTGAGCCGGGCGAGCTCCACCTCGACCGCGGGGATCTGGGCGGCGCGTTGCTCCAGGCGATCCAGCCGCGAGCGCAGGCTTTCCGACCTGCTGGCATAGACCGCGGCATCCGCATCGGCCTGCGCCAGCTGGAGCTTGACCTCCTGGTAGTCGATCAGCGGCGGCCTGGCCCGGTCGCCGCCATTGCTTCTGGCGCCGATCGCCGCGTCGTCGAGCGGCGCACCGGGCTCGCCGCGCAGCGCCGCCAGCTTGCGCTGGAGCGCGACGACGTCGGGATGGCGTGCGGTATAGCGGGTCAACAGCTCCTCGAGCGCCTGCTCGGCCTCGAAGATCTGCAGGGCCATGTCGGAGGTGGGACCGGCGTTGAGCTGCCGGCGCAGTCGCGCCTGTTGCGCCTGCGCCCGCGCGAGGCCCGCCTCGGCCTCGGCGAGCTCGTCGCGCAGCTGCTCGATTTCGAAGCGATAGCTCTGTTGGCTGGGCAGGGTGCTGAGGCGCTCCCGCTTGAAGTTCGCCAAGCGGTTCGCCGCCTCCTCGAGCTGGCGCTCGTACACGGCGATCTGGCGGTCGAGAAACGCCTGGGCGGCCTCCATCTGCTCGCGGCTGTGACCGAGATTGGAATCGAGGAACACGTCGGTGAGGGCCTGCGCGACCTCCTGAGCACGCACCGGGTCGCCGTCGGTGTAGCTGAGCCTCAGCAGATACCGGCCCTCGTTGGTGAAGGTGGTCCGGCTTCTCATGCTCTGGAGGAGACGCTCCATCGCCGCCGGCGTGGTGGCCAGGAGGTCGAGGTCGGTCATGCGCGCGACCCGCTCCAGATTGGCGCGGGTGGTGAGCGTCTGCTTCATCACCTCGGGATCGAGATTGATGTCCCAGTCGATCGCCAGGCCTTCGAGCAGCGGCTTCATGATGCTGGTCGCGTCGATGAAGACGCGCGCGCTCGAGGTGTAGGTGTTGGGCTGCGAGACCACCAGGGCCCAGCCGAGGAGCGCGACCAGCCAGGCGGCGCCCAGAGCGGCCCAGCGCCGATGCCAGACGGCGTTCAGGAGATGCAGGGCCTGGGCATAGAACTCGTGCACGCTCGTTTGCCGTCGCTCTTGGGGATCAGCGGCGCACCGCCTCCAGGTGCCGTCGGGCCCACGCTTTCGCCCTGCGGTTCGGCGCTCACCCCGTCACGAACCTACCGGAGATTACATCATAGCATATCAGATCCCGACGATGCCAACGATCGCGCGCAGGCGCGCCTTGCTCGCCTTACGGTCGATCTTTTCGTGGCCGGGCGTGCGTCAGACAGCGGTCCGGGATCGAACGAGCAGAGCCATGCCGACGACGATGATCGCGAGGCTGACCAGCAACCCGGCGTAGGACCGCCAGCCGTCGAGCGAGATGTGGGCCTGTCCGAGCCACAGATCCTGCAGATAGACGACGTTGTTGGCCACCACGCCCAGTACGATCAGGAGCAGACCCAACCACTTGCTCATTGGCGAAGCCTCCAATGCCTACCGGTTGAAGCGATCGTACTCGATTTCGCCGGATCTACCAAAGGGCATCGGACGCCGACGACCTTGTTCCCTGCCGCAGCCAGCTGGGTTCCCTGCCGCAGCGAGCTGGGTTCCCTGCCGCAGCGAGCTGGGTTCCCTGCGGCAGCGAGCTGGGCGTTCGCTCCTTTCGCCGGTGACGTTCGCTCCGAATTGGTGCCGACGCTTGCTCCTGGCGCGGACAGACCCGTGCTCGATTGCTTCGGCGCCAGGAGGTCTATATGCTGACCGCCAACTGATGAAGCAAAGTAGCGCGGCGATGACGGACGAGCAACCAGCGCGCGATCTCCCTCAGAAGGATGACCGCCCAGCCGTCCGGGCGCCTCGAGAGGCGGCAGAGGCGAAGAGGCTGGCGGCGCGACGGCGCTTCTTGCTTGGCGGCGGCGCTGCGATGTCGGCTCTGGTGACCATGAGCCCGGGAAGAGTGGGCGCGGTCACATATTCGGAGTGCGCGGCCAGGTTCCCCGCATTGTCCAGGCTGATCATTGATGTCGCCCACAACAGGGGAAACGTCGGTTCGGACCAGGCTGGACCCTTATGCCAGATATTTGGTGATGAGGCTGGGGAATGATGCTCCGTCTCGGGGACCCCTGCGGGAGCGGGAGGCCTCGCCTTGGGCCCGGGGCGAACCCGCATCTGGGAGGAGGCCGGCCCGGGACGGTCGCTCCGGCGCGCCGGATGGAGGGTTGCTCGCCTCGCCCTCGGGTCCCTTGATATGAGTTTGCAGCCGCTCAGCTCAAAGGAGCGCCGCGAAAGTTCCTGGCGCGTGGTCGAAGGTCAGACGCTGAAGTGGCGCTGCTGGTCAGGCGACTATGCCGTCTTCAATCCGTTGTCGGGGCAGACACATTTCCTGGACATCGTGACCGGGAAGATCGTCGTGCTGCTCATATCAGGCTCGCACAGCATTGTCGAAATGCGCGCCAGCATCTCGAAGTTTCTGGACTTGCCAAATGATGATAAGCTTGCGGCGACAATTGCCGACATCCTGATGCGCCTGGAGGATGTGGGTCTCGTTGAGCACTTAGATTGATGTTTGGGCGCATCGATCCGGCCGCATCGACGCATGGCGGCTGTCTTCGCGGGACAATCGTGGGGATCGGGCGGTTCTCGATCGCGATCAATCTCGAGTCTCCGCAGCTCGATTTGGAGCGACAGATAGCGGATTTGTACGGGCTCTACCCGCACCATGGCCCGAACACATTGCCGGATGTGACGATCTCCCTGAGAAGCGAGGCTCGAGGCATGACGCCGTCTCGGCAAGCCCTGCGCGCCTTTGCCAACGACGATGCTCCCTACCAGGCCGTGCCGGTGCGCTGGGGAGTTGCGGTGCTGGAGGCCACCCTTAACTGGTTCGTATGGAGACACCTGACCAGGGTCCTGCTCCTTCACGCCGCGGTGGTCGAGCGAAATGGGCGAGCGCTCGTTCTTTCTGGCCCTTCTGGCGTTGGCAAGAGCACCCTTTGCGCAGCTTTGGTCGCTCGCGGCTGGCGATTTCTGACCGATGAGATCGGCATGGTGAGGCCGCACGACGGCCGGCTGGAGCCACACCCCCGACCGATCTCCTTCAAGAACCAAGCGATCGGAATTGCGGCGAGCATGCTGCCCGATGCCCATCTCACCAAACCCTTGGCCAACGCAATGAAGGACGAGGTTGCCTTCATGCGCCCGCCGACGCGATCAATTGAGCTGGCCGGTGAAACTGCAGCCCCCGCTCTTGTGATCTTTCCGCGGTACCGGCCGGATGCCAGCGTCGAACTCGAGCCGATCGAGAAAGCGCAGGCTTTCATGAGGCTCATCGAAAGCTCGGCCAACTATCTTACTCTGTTGGAGACCGGGTTCGAGACTCTGGCGAATTTGGTCGAGGCCTGCGACCACTACACTCTGATCTACCAGTCCCTCGACGATGCCGTTGCCGTGATCGAGAGCCTTGAACCGGCTTCCCAAGGAATCGAGAAGGTTGCCTGAGCGTGCGGCAGCGGATCCGCTCCTGCGTGTGCTCCGCGATCCCGAAAAGCTGATCGAGATTGGGGAGCCAGGATGGAGAGATCTGCTGGCGCGCGCCCGGCGGAGCGGCGTGCTCGTCCGCGTCGAGACGATGCTCATGGATCTGGGGCTGTTGCATCAGATTCCAGAGAAGGCGCGCGTGCAACTGGCCGAGGCCCGCGTGTTCGTTCGGCGCAATCAGACCGACATTCGCTTCGAGGTGAACCGCCTCGCGCGGGCGCTCGCCAAGCTGGAAGTTCCTATCGTGCTGCTGAAGGGTGCCGCATACCTGCTGGCTGATCTGCCACCGGCGGGCAAACACCTCGCGGCCGACTTGGACATTCTGGTCCCAAAAGAGCACCTCGAGGCCGTCGAGCGCACCCTGCTTGCCGCGGGGTGGAGAAGGGGGAAGCTCACGGACTACGACGAACGCTATTACCGCGAATGGATGCACGAGCTACCACCACTATGGCACCCCGACCGGCTGTTCGCCGTGGACATCCACCACAAGATCCTACCTACGACCAGCCGCTACAAGCCCAGTACCGACGCGCTGTTCGCTGCGGCGGTTGACCTGGATCGTTCCCTGAAGGTCCTGTGTCCCGCGGACATGGTGCTGCACGGCGCCGCGCATTTGTTCACCGAAGAGTTCATTTTGGGGCTTCGTCAGCTTGCGGACCTGCACGATCTGATGGAGCATTTCGGGCGCACGGAAGGATTCTGGCAAGACCTGTTGGAACGCGCCCGCCTCCACGGGTTGGAGCGCATCCTTTACTATGCGCTTCGCTATGCCTGCCGGGTTCTCGATACCGACGTTCCGCACGCGCTGCGGACGGCGGTGGCGGCGTACCGACCGAACATCGTCGTGCGCGCGATCATGGATGCCGCGGTGATGGCCGCTCTGCGGCCTACGACGTTTGGGGAATCGCGCGCGGGCCTTCGAGTCGCCCTGTGGGTCCTTTATCTACGCTCGCATTGGCTGAAGATGCCGCTCTCGCTCTTGCTGCGGCACATCTCGGTCAAGACGGCACGGCGATTTTGGGCCAAGCTCGGACTGCCTTCGCCCAGGATTGCGGCCGACACGAGCTGAGCGAGGCAATGCCGCCGACCCTTGGGGGAGGCATCGCAAGGCCGGCATCATCCTCCCCTGGGGCGCGCGGCCGACCAACCAACCCCGCGCGCGATACCCGATCCCAAAGGTCAGGACTTCGTGGGATCGGTCTGAAGCAGCAATTCGCGCCGGGGCGTTCGCCAGAGCAATTCCCGATGAGGCGGACCCGCTGCGGCTCGCGACATCTTCCACTCATCGGGAGAGAATTGCTCTATTTCAAATGGTCGTGTCGCGAAGTTGGTGGAAATTGGACAGCGTAGGAACCGAAGGGCATGGTTGTTGCGTTCAGGCGGCGAGGTCAAGGTCGCTGGGTGAGCGCTCGAGGGTGGGCCAGCCATCGACCCGGCGC
>JBOHKK010000032.1:0-15236 GCA_050729115.1 Geminicoccaceae bacterium
GTCTCGAGCGCTGCGGCCGCAGGCACCACACGCGCCGCGCCGGCGAAGGCCGCAAGCAGGCCCGCCGAGACGACGAGGTCGCGCCGGCTGATCAGGCGGCCCGGGCGCGAGGCTGGCACGGGACCTCGAGGCGTGGTCGGCATCGGCAAGGCTGGGCGTCGGACCGAGTGAGCCGTGACAGGACAGGACCAATTACCGCACCCGGGGCAAAGAGTCCAAGGAGGCGGCGAACGCCCGGCGCGCTTCCGGAAGCATCGCAGGTTGGCCAATTATGATTTGCCACCGACGGGGCCGACCCCGGCGCACGAAACCGGCACGCCGAACCGCCACTCGCGTCGCAGCGTCATCGCGAGGGCGCGCCAGCGCCGGTGGCGATCCAGGAGCGGCCTCTGGATGGCTTCGTCGCTGCGCTTCTCGCAATGACGGTGCCGAGCGTGGCGCCAAGTTTCTTTCCAGAGGGGCGAGCGCACGCGAATGGGGCAGGGGCGATGTTCCAGAGCGACCTTCTGGCCGGCAAGCGGATTCTGATCACCTGCGGCGGCACCGGGCTCGGCAACAGCATGGGCCGGCGGGCGGCCGGGCGAGCATCGGGAGCTCGCCGACCTCGCCGCCTTCCTGCTCGCCGCCGGCTCGGCCTAGATCAACGGCGAGGTGGTCACGATCGACGGCGGCGCGTGGTTGAAGGGCGCCGGCCAGCCCAGCTTCCTCGAGAACATGCTGAGCGAGGAGGACTGGCAGGCGCTGCGGCCGAGGAAAGCGGGCTGACCGGCCGGCTCAGGGTTTTGCCGCTCGGGCTTTGGCGATCCGGTGCCACAGGAAGAACCACGGCGACAGCGCGGCGATCAGCATCTCGTTCGGACGCATCAGCGACGAGAGCAGCAGCTCGCGGCGGCGCGAACGCGTGATCAGGTGCTTGAGCTTCTTCTTCTTGCGGCCGCCGGCGAAGCCCTTGTTGTCGCTGCGGCCGGGCCGCTGGATCGCGAGCATCGGAAACATGGCATAGGTCGCGGGCAGCCGGGCGAACGCCGCATCGACGCCGCGTCCCGCGATCCGGGCGATCGGCACGCTGTCGGGCGGGTGGTCGCGCAGCCAGCACAGCATGCGCTCGCTCGCGATGTAGGCATGACAGCAGGCCGAGCCGCAGCGCAGCAGGTTGCGGCGGACGAAATAGCCCCAAAGCGGCCAGTGGCCGAGATAGAGCACCATCCAGTCAGGCGGCAAGGCGGGCAGCGCCGCGGCGACCGCGCGCACCGCCTCCGGTCCGATCCGCTCGGAGAACATCACGTCGTCCTCGCAGATCAGGACCCTCGAGCGGCCGCGCCGCAGAGCATGTTCGGCGACCGTGCGGTGCGATTGCCAGATTCCGAGGCGGACCGAAACGAGGTCCTTCTCGGGGCGGAAGAAGGTCATCCGCTCGCACAGGCCGAGCCGGTGGAACTCCGCCGCGGCGGCGGCGGCGCGATCGGGCCGGCCACGCAGCGAGATGCAGTACGTCGCATCGAGGAACGACCAGTCGAAGCGGGGGCCGCCCGCGCCTCGGCTCGCCGCGCCGCAATGCGGGCAGCCGGGAGCGTTGGGCGTGGCATGCCAGATCTCGTCTTCAGTCTGCTGGCAATCGGTGCGATCGGTCTGCTGCCAGTCGGTGCGATCCAAGGCTCCCCCCGGGTTCGTGCGCCAGGGCCGGCCCGCACGGCCTCCGTGCCGAGCCATAGACCAGGTCACAGGCCGGAGCCAGCTGCATCATGACGCAGGATTCCGACTGAGGCCGGCCGGAAGGTTGGCGCCGGCACGACAGCGCCTTAAATCAGAGCCTGGAGGAGGTGAGGGACCCATGAGGATGTCGGAGCTGGGGCGCAGTCGACTGGTCGCGCTTGGTGCGGCCATCCTGGTGATGCTCGTGGTGATCGGCGCTGCGACGTGGTTTCTGCTCACCCCCGCGACCAGGTCCATGGCGGGCGGTGAGGCGCTGGTCGGGGGTCCGTTCACGCTTACCGATCAGCACGGCGCGGCGGTGACCGAGCAGGACTTCGCGGGCCGCTACATGCTGATCTACTTCGGCTACACGTACTGTCCGGACTTCTGTCCGATGAGCCTGTCCGACATGACCCAGGCCCTGGATCTGCTGCCGCCGGAGCAGGCGGAGCAGGTGGTGCCGATCCTGATCACGGTCGACCCCGAGCGCGACACGGTCGAGCAGCTCGCGGAATACGCGCCGCTGTTCCACCCCCGCCTGGTGGCGCTGACCGGCACGCCGGAGCAGACCAGGCAGGCGGCCAAAGCGTACCGGGTGTACTTCAGCAAGGCTGGCAATGGCGATGGAAGTGACTATCTGATGGATCACTCGACCTTCATCTATCTGATGGGGCCGGACGGCAAGTACGTGCGTCACTTCAGACACGCCGCCACGCCCGAGGAGATCGCGGCGGGGATCGCGGCGGCGATCGCCGAAGCCTGACGGGCTTGTCGTGGGGCTCGAGGTCGGTTACAAGCGTGGCCCCGTCACGAGCGCGCCCGTAGCTCAACTGGATAGAGCATCAGACTACGGATCTGGAGGTTGGGGGTTCGAATCCTCTCGGGCGCGCCACCTCCAACCAGCTGGTCGGCGGTGGCACTGCGCCAGTTCCCGGCAAAGCCGCAGCCATCTCCCTTGATTCCGCAGAGCAAAGGCTGGCGGCGCCGGCTCGATGGCTGATGGCGGGCAACCGCCAGTCTCTCCCACAAGCCTGCTGCACAGCTACGGCGCTCGCGCGGGCTGCTCCGCCCGGGGGGCCGGATCGAGGCGCGCTCGGCGCGACACGGCGAGGCGGCGGCACGCCACGTAGAACACCGGCGTGAACACCAGCCCGAACAGGGTCACGCCCAGCATGCCGAAGAATACCGCGGTGCCGAGCGACTGGCGCATCTCGGCGCCGGGGCCGGTCGCGAGCGCCAGCGGCACCACGCCCAGGATGAAGGCGAAGGAGGTCATCAGGATCGGGCGCAGCCGGGTGCGCGCCGCCTCGGTCGCGGCGGCGAACCGGTCGGCGCCGCGCTCCTCGCCCTGCCTCGCAAACTCGACGATCAGGATCGCGTTCTTGGCGGCGAGCCCGACCAGGACCACGAAGCCGATCTGCGCCAGGATGTTGACGTCCATGCCGCGCAGCAACAGGCCGCTCACCGCCGCGAGCAGGCACATCGGCACGATCAGGATCACCGCAAGCGGCAGAAGCCAGCTCTCGTACTGCGCGGCGAGCAGGAGGAACACGAACACCACCGAGGCGATGAAGATCAGCAGGCCCGTGTTGCCGGCGAGCTTCTCCTGCAGCGCGAGCTCGGTCCATTCGTAGCCGAACCCCTCGGGCAGGATCGCGCCGGCGAGGCGCTCCATCTCCGCGATCGCATGGCCGGTCGAGTAGCCGGGCAAGGTCGCGCCTTGCACCTCGGCCGCCGGGTACAGGTTGTAACGGGGCACGCGGTAGGGCCCGGTGATGTCGCGGAAGGTGGTGACCGACCCCAGGGGAACCATGTCGCCCCGGGCGCTCCGCGTCTCGAGATTGGCGACGTCGCGGACCTCCTGGCGGAACGGCCCGTCCGCCTGCGCGGTCACGCGGAACGTCCGGCCGAGGAAGTTGAAGTCGTTGACGTAGATCGAGCCGATGTAGACCTCGAGGGTCTCGAACACCTGCTCGGGCGTGACCCCGAGCATCTCCGCCTTCACCCGGTCGATGTCGGCGTAGATCTTGGGCGTGCCGGTGTTGAACAGGGAGAACACGCCGGCGAACCCGGGCGTCTGGTTGGCGGCGGCGACCAGCTCCTGGGTTGCCGTCTCGAGCGCCTCGAGCCCGCGGCCGCGCCGATCCTGGACCATCATCTTGAAGCCGCCGGCGGTGCCGATGCCGCGTACCGGCGGCGGCGCGATGGTGATGATGAACCCCTCCTGGATGGTCGACAGCCTGACGTTCAGATCGGCCAGGATGGCGTCGGCGCTGCGGCCGGATGCGGCGCGCTCCTCGAACGGCGCCAGCGCCGAGAAGATCGCGCCGGCGTTCGGGGCATTGGTGAAGGTCGCGCCGTCGAAGCCCGCGAACGGCACCGCGTGCACCACGCCTTCGGTCTCGAGGATGATCCCCGCGGCGCGCCGCACGACCTCGTCGGTCCGGGCGAGCGAGGCGCCGGGCGGCAGCTGGATCACCGTGATCAGGTAACCCTGGTCCTGCGGCGGGATGAAGCCGGTCGGCGCGCGCGCGAACTGCCAGCCGGTGAGCCCGATCAGCCCGACATAGAGCAGGAGCACCAAGGCCGAGGCGCGCACCAGCCGTCGGGTCAGCCCGCCATAGCCGAGCGAGAGCCTCTCGAAAGCGTGGTTGAAGCCGTCGAAGAATGCCCGCACGGGGCGGAGCAGGAGCGGCGTGCGCCCGGCGTGCGCTTCGTGGGGCTTCAGGAGCAGCGCGCACAGGGCAGGGCTGAGCGTCAGCGAGACGAAGCAGGAGATCACCGTGGCGGTCGCGATCGTCACCGCGAACTGACGGAAGAACTGGCCCGAGATCCCCGGGATGAACGCGGCGGGGATGAACACCGCGGCGAGCACCAGCGCGATCGCGACCAGGGCGTTGCCGACCTCGTCCATCGTGCGGTGCGCTGCGTCCTTCGGGCTCATGCCGAGCGCCAGGTTGCGCTCGACGTTCTCGACCACCACGATGGCGTCGTCGACCACGATGCCGATCGCGAGGACCAGGCCGAACAGCGAGAGGTTGTTGAGCGAGTAGCCGAGCGCCGCCATGATCGCGAAGGTGCCGATCAGCGACACCGGAATCGCGACGATCGGGATCAGCGAGGCGCGCCAGGTCTGCAAAAACAGGACGACGACGATCACCACGAGAAGCACGGCCTCGTAGATCGTGTCGAACACCGCCTCGACCGACTGGGCGATGAACTCGGTCGGGTTGTAGACCACGTCGTAGCGCAGGCCGGGCGGGAAGCTCTCTGCCAGCTCGGCCATGGTGGCGAGCACCTGATCGGCGGTGGCGAGCGCGTTCGAGCCGGGGCGCTGGAAGATCAAAAGCGGCACCGCCTCGCGCTCGTCCAGATAGCCGTTGGCATTGTAGTCCTGGGCGCCGAGCTCGACCCGGGCAATGTCGCGCAGGCGCGTCACCCGGCCGTCCGCTTCGGTCTTGACCACGATGTTCTCGAATTCCCTGGCGTCGCGCAGGCGGCCGAGCGTCTCCACGTTGAGCTGGAAGGCGCCCGCGACCGGCACCGGCGGCTGGTTCAGCACCCCCGAGGCGACCTGGATGTTCTGCCCGCGCAGCGCGGCAAGAACCTCGCCGGCCGTGAGGTTGCGCGCCGCCACCTGGTTCGGGTCGAGCCAGATGCGCATCGAATAGTCGCGCGCGCCGAACACCCGCACGTCGCCCACGCCGTCCAGCCGGGAGAGCACGTCCCGGACCTGCAGGGTCGCGTAGTTCGAGATGTAGAGCTGATCGCGCGAGCCGTCCGGCGCGCTCAGGTGGATGACCATCAGCATGTCGGGCGAATTCTTTTCCACCGTGACGCCGAGGCGGCGCACCTGCTCGGGCAGCCGCGGCTCGGCGATCGCGACGCGGTTCTGGACCAGAACCTGGGCGGTATCGAGGTCGGTGCCGAGCTCGAAAGTCACGGTCAAAGAGAGCTGGCCGTCGCCGGTCGCCTGGCTGACCATGTAGAGCATGTCGTCGACGCCGTTGATCTCCTGCTCCAGCGGCGTCGCCACGGTCTCGCTCACCACCTCGGCCGAGGCGCCGGGATAGCTGGCGCTCACCTGGATGGTCGGCGGGGCGATCTCGGGGTATTGGGCGACCGGCAGCGTGACATAGGCAGCCAGACCAATCAGGACGATCAGGATCGAGCAGACCGACGCGAAGATCGGGCGCTCGACGAAGAAGTGCGCGAAGCCCATGGAGGATCAGCCCTCGGCGGACCGTGAAGGCAGCTCGATCCGGCCCGGCTGGGGCGTCACCTCCATGCCGGGGCGGACCCGCATCAGGCCGTTGATCACGATGCGGTCGGAGGGCTCCAGCCCGCGCCGGACGATGCGCAGGCCGAGCTCCGTCGGTCCCGGGCGGATCAGGCGCGGCTCGATCCGGTTGTCCGCGGTGACCGTCATCACCAGCTTGCGCGCCTGGTCGGTGACGATCGCCTCGTCCGGGATCAGGATCGCCAGGTATTCCGGCGAGCCGGGGATGCGGATCGTGCCGAACTGGCCGGGCGCGATCAGATGGTCGGGGTTCAAGAACTCGGCCCGGGCGCGCATCGTGCCCGAGCCCTGGTCGACCACGTTGTCGACGAAGTTCATCTGCCCCTGCCGGCGCCAGTCGTCCTCGTCGACCAGCTTGACGTTGACCAGGGTCGAGCGGTCGCGGGTCGAGGGCAGCTCGCCGGCGAGCACGGCCCGCTGATAAGCCAGGAAGTCGGCTTCGCTCATGTCGAAGACGAAGTAGATCGGGCTGAGGGAGACGATGGTCGTGAGCAGCGTCTCCTCGGTCACGAGGTTGCCGATGTCGACCCGGCGATCGGAGATGCGCCCGGACACCGGGGCGTAGATCCGGGTGTATTCGAGGTCGAGGCGCGCCCTGGCCATGGCCGCCTGGGCAGCTGCGAGGCTCGCCTGCGCCGCCTCCTTCTCCTGCATGCGCTGGTCGTAGGCGGCGCGCGAGAACGCCGGGCTCTGGGCCAGATCGGAGATCCGCTGGAACTCGATATCGGCCAGCTTGACCTGGGCCTCGGCGCTGGCGAGATCGGCGTCGGCGCGCTGGAATGCGACCTCGAACGGCCGCGGGTCGATCAGGAACAGAACCTGGCCCTTCTCGACGACCTGGCCATCCCGGAAATCCACCGAGTTCAGATAGCCGGGCACGCGGGCCCGCACCTCGACCCGCTCGACCGCCTCGAAGCGGCCGGTGAACTCGGTCCATTCCACCAGCCGCTCGGCCCGCGGGTGCGCGACCGTGACTTCCGGCGGCGCTGCTGGCGCGGCGGCGCCGGACTGACCGCCCGCACCGTCATCGCAGCCGGCGAGCGCGATGGCCCCGGCCAGGACCAGAGCGCACAGTCTGGATGCCGGCGCTCGCGCGTCCTTGCGCACCGCATCCCGCATGGCGTTCCTCCCTCAGGCCCGGCGTTCCCGGGAATCGACGATCTGCAGGGGCCGCATCCCGCCAATGGATCAAGCCGCCGGCCATCGCCCCGCCTCGATGGCATGGTTAGTTGGTCGCTGCCTGCCGCGCGGTCAACGCCGATCACCGGTAAAGCATGGGCGCCATGTCTTAGAGCGATGGCTCGATCATCTCCCGGGTCGCCGTCGAGGGCACCACCGGCACGATCTCGAACTCGACCAGATCGCCCCACAACGCGACCAGCTGCTGCCGAAGGCGCGCGTCGTCGCACTCCATGAGCTGAAAGCAGCGCTCGAAGCTCGCCTCGATCCAGCTGTCGACGTAGCGGAGCCCCTCGGGGGCGCCGCGGCCCTGATCGCGCAGGCGGCGATAGACCGCCTTGGCGTCGCGATCCCTGAACCGCTCGATCACCATGAACAGCATGACCCCTCCGCCGGTTCGTTCGCGGGCGATGGTGCCAAAATTGCGGCAGTCATGGAAACCAAACCAAGTTCCTTCAGCGCGAATTCGCCCGCGGGCGGCACGGTGCGGACAATGATGCGGCGGCGACCGCATCATCACTTGGGCTTCGCTCGATCGCTGACCTCAACGAGCTGGAGCGCGCCTCGATCGATGCTTCGGGCTGGCGCCGATTCGAGAGCCCTGCCGGTTCGGATCGTCTGGATCGCTGCGCATTTCCCGGATGGCGGGCGGGTCTCGAAGGAGACCGGCCCTTCGTCCATTCTCGGGCGAAGGACCTGTCGCGTGATGGTTGCGAACGGCCCGGTTTGGGCGCATCATCGACGGCTCCGATCGCGTCCCCGGAGCGGGGTCGCCATCCCACATGAGAGCGCATCTGTTGAGCTTCGCAGGGAGGCTTGCGATGGGCATCTTTCTCGACCAGGACGAGCTGGCACGGACCGAGGGCGCCGAGCATGCCGTCTTCCGCTCACCGGTGCCGACCAGGATCGTGTCCAACGGCGAGTTCACCCCGATCCCGCAGACCGCGCAGCAGAAGCAGGTCGAGGCGCGGATCGGCGAGCTGGCGGACGCCTACGGCGCCCGCCAGGGGCTCGACCGGCGCCGCTTCCTCGAGACCAGCTGCGGCATGGCGACCGCGTTCCTCGCCATGAACCAGGTGTTCGGGCAGGTCTTCCAGGTGAACGAGGCCGAGGCCGCCGAGCTGGAGGTCGCGCAGGCGCGCACCCAGGACCTGGCGGGCCAGTTCGTGTTCGACGTCCAGAGCCACTTCATCCGCGACGACTTCAATCAGGAAGGTCTGCTCGGGCTCGGCGATTTTGCGTCCAAGCACTGGAACCCGGACATGCTCAAGGACATCGGCCTGAGCCTGGAGCGCTACCGGTTCGACAACTTCCTGAAGGAGATCTACCTGGACAGCGAGACCGACCTCGCGCTGCTCTCGGGCGCGCCGTTCGACGACCCCGAGTGGTGGCTGCTCACCAATGACCAGATCGCCAAGGCGCGCGACGTGGTCACCTCGATCGCCGGCTCCAAGCGGCTGTTCGCGCACAGCGTGGTCACCCCCGGTCAAGACGGCTGGATGGACATGGTCGAGCACGCGATCGCCGACCTGAGGCCGGATTCCTGGAAGGGCTACACGATCGGCGACCCGCTCGGGCCGTCGCGCTTCCCCTGGCGGCTCGACGACGAGGCGCTGGTCTACCCGTTCTACGAGCGGATCCTCGAGACGGGCATCACCACGGTGTGCATCCACAAGGGGCTGTTGCCGGCAAACTACGAGGAGGCGTTCCCGGGCACCTGGGCGTACGCGACGGTCGACGACGTCCCCAAGGCCGCGAAGGACTGGCCGGAGATCACCTTCGTCATGTACCACTCGGCGCTCAGGCCGTTCCTCGAGCTCCCGGATGCCGAGCTCGCGCACTTCGAGCAGACCGGCGAGATCCGCTGGGCGAGCGACCTCGCGCGCATCCCGCAGGAGCACGGGGTGACCAACGTCTACGCCGAGATCGGCACCGCGTTCGCCAACTCGGCGGTCGCGGATCCGCGCTTTTGCGCCGCCTTCATGGGCACGCTGATCAAGGGCATGGGCGCCGATCACGTGCTGTGGGGCACCGATTCGGTATGGTACGGCTCGCCGCAGTGGCAGATCGAGGCCCTGCGCCGCCTCGAGATCCCCGAGGACATGCAGCAAAAGCACGGCTTCCGGCCGCTCGGCCCGGCGACCGGCGCGATCAAGAACGCGATCTTCGGGCTCAATGCCGCGCGCCTCTACAACGTGCCTTTGACCATGGACAAGGCCGCGGTCGACCTCGAGAAGGCCGCGATCACCGCGGACACGATCCAGGCGATGCGCGCCGAGTACCGGGCCATCGGTGGCGCCCGCACCAACCTCGCCTACGGCTACGTCGCCAGAACCGCGGCGTGATCACCTTGCGGGGCCGGCTCCGGTCGGCCCCGATCCGACTGATACCGGGCTCACAAAGGTTCGAACCTTTGTTCGCCCGGTATCACTCCACCGGCGGGAACTCGGGGTACCTGGGGAGGGCGTCGGCAAAGTGCACCCACGGCAGGCGTTTGGAATCCCAGTAGTGCAGCGCCGGCGCGACCGTCTCGGGGTGGTCGAGGCTGCCGATGGTGAGGTCGATCAAGCCCGGGATGTAGTCGGCGGTGAAGCTGATCTGGGTGCCGCAGGCCGCGCAGAAGCCGCGCCTGGCCCCGGGCGAGGACGCGTAGGCGGCAGGCGCGCCGCTCAGGAACGCGACCTGGGATTCCTGGAACATGGCCCAGGCGACCGCGGGCGCGGCGTTGCGCGCCGGCACAGGGCGCAATGACAGATCGCGGCCATCAGCGGCTCGCCGGTGACCCGGTATCGGATGGCGCCGCACTGACAGCCGCCTTCCAGTGTTCGCTCGGTCATCTGATACACCAGCCCTATTCAGGTTTGTTTGGTTCTCGTCAGCGAAAGCCCAGAGGCCTGCGTCCGTCCCCGGCGCGGCCGGGGTCATGCCGCGAGCGCCCGCCGCACCGCCTCCGGCTCGCGCTCGATCACCTTGAGGAAGGCACGGGCGGCGCCCTCCGGCCGGCGCCGGCCCTGCTCCCAGTTCTGCACGGCATCGAGCCCGAAGCCGAAGCTCGCGGCGAACTGCGCCTGGCTCATGCCGAGCTTCTTGCGGATCGCCTTGACGTCGATCCGGTCGGGGACGTGGACGGAGAGCGCGGCACCTGACTGCACGGCGGCGCGCAGATTGCGGACGCTGCGAAGGATCTTCTCACCGGCTGCGGACATGGAGCCTCACTCCCTTGCGATAGTCCTCGACGAGACCGGCAAGCTCCTTACGAAGCTCGTTCCGCTCGGCCTGCGTGAGGTCGACCTTCCTGCCTTTGCCGAACACCGTGAGCAGGAACACGGGCAGGCCTGCTCCGCTGTAGAACGTGATCACCCGATAGCCGCCGCCCTTGCCCTTGCCGCGCCCGGCGAACCGGACCTTGCGCGCGCCGCCCGTCCCCTGGATCACGTCGCCCGCATCGGGGCGCCTCGCGAGGTGCTCGATGATCCGGCGCACCTCGCCTGCATCGAGCCCGGCCGCCTTGGCGTCGGCCGCGAAATCGGGGCTCTCGACGACCACATGCACGCCCCTCTTATACGCCAACGGCGGACCAAAATCAATGAAATCGAGCCCGCCGATCGACGCTTTTGGCTTGAGGGCCAGTCCGTCCTAGGGCTCCTTTGGTCTTGGAAGCGATCCTGACGCCCCCTCAGGTCCCAGCGCTTCCGTCCCGGCCGGATCATGCCGCGAGCGCCCGCCGCACGGCCTCCGGCTCGCGCTCGATCACCTTGAGGAAGGCGCGGGCGGCGCCCTCCGGGCGGCGCCGGCCCTGCTCCCAGTTCTGCACGGCATCGAGGGCGAAGCCGAAGCTCGCGGCGAACTGCGCCTGGCTCATGCCGAGCGTCGTGCAGATCGCCTTGACGTCGATCCGGTCGGGGACGTGGACGCAGATAGGTCGCCGGATCGGCCTCGCCGCGCGCGATCGCGTCCTCGAGGCCGGCCCTGATCTTGTCGAACGCGCGCTTGCTCATGGCATCACCCGAGCTTCGCGCCGCCTGCCCGGTAGCTGTCGACCAGCACCTTCGTGAGGTGCGCCAAAGCGTTGCGTTCGGCTTTCGACAGGTCCGCCCGCTCGCCCTTGGCGAACACCGTCAGCAGGAACACCGGAAAGCCACCTCCGCTGTCGAACGTGATCACCCGATAGCCGCCGCTCTTGTCCTCTGCCGCGCCGGCGAACCGGACCTCGCGCGCCGCCCGTCCCCTGGATCACGTCGCCCGCGTCAGGATGCCTCGCGAGATGATCGATGATGCGGTCGACCTCACCGCCGCTCAGGCCAACCGCCCTGCCGGCGGCGATGAAAGAGGCCGTCTCGACGACCACATGCACGCCTCTCTCTATACGCCAACGGCGGAGCAAGGTCAATCGGATAGCGACGCCCCAACAGTCACCCGCCCCAACCGAACAAGTCGAGAGATACGAGGAACCTTTTTAGCCCGGGCGCATCGCAGATGGGAAGAGGTGTGGGAAACCTTTTAGCCCGGGCGCATCGCAGATGGGTCCTCGGGTCAAGCCCAAGGACGACAGAAATCGACGGCCGAGCACCAGAAGGGTGGCCGAGGGCCACTGGTATCCGAGTCGAGGGGTTGCAAGCGCCGGCGGCTCGGGGGGTGCCCGACCGCCGGCGGAACGGTTATTGCTTGAACTTGACGTGCGCCACCTGCAGCTCGCTGTTGGTCGAGATCGACGGCGTGAAGTCGACCCGCGGCCCGACCCGGGTGTAGCCAACCATGTAGACCATCATGATGTCCGCGATCAGGTCCTCGTGGACGATGCGGAACGCCTCCTGCCAAGCCTGCTGCCGCTCCTCGTGGTCGATTCGTGACGCCGCTCCCGCGTCAGTTCGCGCCGCCGATTGACAGTCAAGGTTGAAAGTGCGCTTGTCGTCAATGCGCGCGATCCCTACTCCGGTCTGTGCCCGAACTCGACAGCAGAGCGTACAGCCGGGCAACCTGCGCGCCCTCCTCTGGCCGGAGGGGAGCCAAGCACAACCAGGGAGTGGAGAACCATGACGGACGGTCTGCTGAGTTCCATCGATGCCATCTTGCGCAAAGTGACGTCCGGGAGTCCCCGCGTGCCCGGCGTGGTCGCGATCGCGACCGATCGCACCGGGAACATCTACGAGGGTGCTGCAGGCAAGCGCGTGCTCGGTCAGGACGCCGACATGACGACCGACAGCGTCTTCGCCATCTTCTCGACGACCAAGGCGATCGCGGGCACCGCCGCGCTGCAGCTCGTCGAGGACGGCAGGCTCGATCTCGATGCGCCCGCGAAAACCTACGTCCCGGACCTCGGCAAGCTGCAGGTTCTGGACGGTTTCGACGACCGGGGACAGCCGAAGCTGCGGCCGCCCAAGCGCGACGTCACCACCAGGATGCTGCTGCTGCACACCGCGGGCTTCGGCTACGACTTCTTCAACGAGAATTACCACCGCCTCGCGCGCGAGCATGGGCAACCGAGCGTGCTCACGGCAACGAAGGCGTCGATCAACACGCCGCTCCTGTTCGATCCCGGCGCCGAGTGGGAATACGGCTCGAACATCGACTGGGTCGGTCAGGTCGTCGAGGGCATTGCCGGCAGGCGGCTCGGCGAGGTCATGGAGGAGCGGATCTTCGCGCCGCTCGGCATGGAGAGCACCGCCTTCACGCTGACCCCTTCCATGCGCTCGCGCCTGACGCGGCTTCATCAGCGCGAGGCCGACGGCTCGCTGACGGCGATGACCGACTTCGAGCTGCCGCAGGATCCGGAGGTTCACATGGGCGGCCACGGCCTGTACTCGACCGTGGAGGACTATTGCAGCTTCATCCGCATGTGGCTCAACGACGGCGCGGGTCCGCACGGGCGTGTCCTGAAGCCGGAGACCGTGCTCGCGGCGGAGAAGAACAACCTCGGCCGCATGAAGATCAAGGGCCTGCCCGGCGTGATCCCCACGCTGTCGAACTACGCGGAGTTCTTCCCCGGCATGCCCAAGTCCTGGGCGTTGACCTTCATGATCAACGACGAGGATGCGCCGACCGGACGCCCGGCGGGCTCGCTGGCCTGGGCGGGCCTGCCCAATCTCTATTACTGGATCGACCGCAAGAACGGCATCGGCGGCTACTGGGCGACGCAGGTGTTCCCGTTCGCCGATCCGACCTCGGTCGGCGGCTACCTCGACTTCGAGACCGCGGTCTACGACGGCCTGGCCTCGCGCAAGGCGGCGTAGCCGCTCAGATTCCCGCGCGTGCAGCACGGGAAGCGCCGGCGGTGCGGGGGGCCGCGCCGCCGGTCGGGCCGATTCCTTGAACTTGATCTTGGCGACCTGGAGCTCGCTGTTGGTCGGGATGTCGCGGGCTTGTGGCTCACATATTCCTGAGTGGAGGAGCCAGATACGCCCGCAAATGACGTTGTACGCGCCCCCATCGACCGGCGGATCAAGGAGGAGCATCTCCGCTCCCGACCTGGCCAGCGTCCTCCTTGCCGACGATTAGTCGAAGGCCCACAGCATTGAGAACTTTCAGGATTGTTGCAAATTCGGGATTCCCCTCGGCGCTCAGCGCCCGATAAAGGCTTTCGCGTGCAAGCCCCGTGTCCTGTGCGATCTGACTCATGCCGCGAGCCCGCGCGAGACTGCCGAGCACGTCAACGATTGTCCTCATATCACCTGATCCGAGCGCCAAGTTGATGGCGGTTGTCAGCTTATCTTCGGTCTGCGCCTGCTCTTCGTGGCCTTCTGACGAGGTCCGCTGGGCATCGAAGGTATCGAGAAAATTGGCCTGCTCGGGAAGTTCGCAGAGCCGCCACTCTTCAGGCGTGGCGCGTTCACGAAGATCATGCCTGAATTCCGCAGTACGTTGTGCCAGGAAGGCCCTCCAATCGGCAGGCGTCTCGAAGGATATCGCGCTTTTTTCCGGGGCATTCAGGAGCACCGCCTTCTTCCCGACCCCAATGAGGCGCAAGACGTTTAGAACTGTGCCTGCACTTTTCCCATCCCAGATCATGAGACCAAAATCGGCTTCCCGCGCCATCTCGCGATCCTTGAGTGCGTAAAGCTGAAAACCATTCACCCTCTTCGGCGCTTGAATATTGCGGGTTGACCAATTGCCTAGATTGTTCCTGCATCGGCCGCCCGAGTAGAACACAGTCACTTTTCGATAAGCCGATTCCAGCAAATACTTTTGAACCGCTTTGTCGATCCCGTTGGCGTCTCCAACAAGCACATTAAGACCAGAGCCGATAACATTGTTCAGACGGTCTTTGGCCTGTGCCGGCAGGTGCGAGATACGGCGAGAGCCGCCGACGAAGATCGTGTTCATTGGTTGCTCCGGGTTCGGGTAAGCGTCAGCACGCGGACGCTGGCCGCCTTCCCCTCCTGCATCAGAAGATCGGTAGTCGCATTCATGGTCGCGCCGGATCGGAACAGGTCGTCGAACAGCAGAATGTTCTTGCCCTTGGTTTGGCTGACCTCGACCGAGTGCAGCCCCGCCAGCAACTCGACGCGCTTGTCCCGATCCATGACACCCTTGAGCTGTGTCGCAGGCCGGGTGAGCGCGATGCACTCGACAACCGGCAATCCGATCACCTTACCTATGCCCCGGGCCACGGTTATCACCGGCTGGATCGCACGGGCACCGGATGGCGGGACCGGAACCATGATGTCGAACTTCGATCGATGCCCCTTCAGAAAGACCGAGGCCGTTTCAATGATCTCATTTGCGGCGCTCTTATCCCCACGGTATTTGAGCCGATAAAGCAATTCGCCCAGCTCCGAGCGGGTGTTGTCGAATACATCATGTCCAGCTTCGTTGACCCCGAGATAGACGCTACTCAGGGTGTGCACGTCGAGCGCAATCCCGGAAAGCCAATTGCCGTAGATCCTCTGGGGATTGATCGCCGCCATTCCGACGCACTCCCATAGCGGTTCTTAAGATAGATCGACCGTAACCTATGGGCTACACTCTTCCGCAGGGCCGTTGGCACGTCGGAGGGTGCCTCCTCGCGGAGGGTCGGCGCGCCGCCCAGTCAGGAGAGGTGGAAGGCTCCTCAGTTCAAGCCCATGGA
>JBOHKK010000032.1:15246-27179 GCA_050729115.1 Geminicoccaceae bacterium
GCCGCCGGCGGCAGGGCTACTGCTTGAACCTGACGTGCGCGACCTGGAGTTCGCTGTTGGTCGAGATCGACGGCGTGAAGTCGACCCGCGGCCCGACCCGGGTGTAGCCCACCATGTAGACCATCATGATGTCCGCGATCAGGTCCTCGTGGACCATGCGGAACGCCTCCTGCCAGGCTTGCCGCCGCTCGTCGCCGGTCGCGACCGTCGCCTGCTCGATCAGCTGGTCGACCTTGGGGTCGGAGAGTACCGACTGCGCGCCGTCCGAGTGGTACTTGAAGAACACCGTGAACACCGCGTCGCCGTTGTTGTTGTCGTGCTGGGTCTGGACCAGCTGCGGCGGCCGGTCCTCGGCATACGGCTTGGTATAGGTGTCGACCCACTCGGCGACCTCCAGCATGTTCAGCTTCACATTGAAGCCGACGTCCCGGAGCATCGCCATGGTGGCCTCGGCGTGCTCGGTGGCGTTCGGGTAGATCTCGGTGCGGCCGATGATGGTGATCTCGTCGCCTGTCGGCACGCCGTCCGCCTCGGCCTCGGCGAGCAGCTGCCTGGCCTGCTCGGGATCGTACGGATAGGGCTCGAGGTTGGGGTTGTGGCCGTTGATGCTGGGGACGACCATCTGGGTCGCCTTGACCACGTCCTCGCTGAAGATCGTGCCGATCAGGGCGTCGCGGTCGATCGCGAGGTTGAGCGCCTTGCGCACGCGGATGTCGTCGAGCGGCGGCTTGGTGACGTCGATCCTAAAGCTCGAGGTCTCGGAGTTGAGGTAGCTGAAGTCCATCTCCGGGTCGGTCGCGTCCTGGACCGCGATGTTGGGCGCGATGTCCGCCTCGCCGGCCGCGACCATGGCCGCGCGCACCGCCGACTCGCCGCGGAACACGTAGGTCACCTTCTCGACCTCGGGCGTCTCGCCCCAGTAGTCCTCGAAGCGCTCGAGCACGACGCTGGTGCCGGCCTCCCAGCTGACGAAGCGATAGGGGCCGGTGCCGACCGGATCGCGCGTGCGCTCGCCCATCACCGTATTGGGTGAGGTGATGGTCATGGTGCCCATCATGGTCGGCAGGATCGGGGCGGGCTCGGCGGTCTTGATGTCGAGCGTGTGCTCGTCGACCACCACCGGCGTGACCTCCATGCCGCCGAAGAACTTGATCCGGATCTCGCAGTCGATGCGCTCGTCGAGGGTGCGCTCGATCGCGGTCTTCGCGGTCTCGGCGTTGAAGTCCTCGCCATCGTGGAACTTGACCCCTTCCTGCAGCGTGAAGCGCCAGGTGAGATCGTCGATCTGCTCCCATGCGGTCGCGAGGCGCGGCGTGATGCTGCCGTCGTCGGGATCGATCTCGGTCAGCGTCTCGGTGATGTTCTGCTTGACGATCCGGCCGACATTCGAGCGGCTCGCCTCGCAGGGATCGATGATGTCGGGCTCCTCCGAGAGGACGATCGTGATCTCGCCCGCCTCGGCCGCGGCGGCCACGCCGGGCGCCAGCGCCACCAGCGCGACGGCGAGCGGCAAGGCGGCCAGACCGGCTGCTTTGTGAGTTCGCATCATTTTGCCTCCCTGATGAACGTCGGTGCTCGAGCCCCGCTCGGCACCGATCGTACCCGCGCCGGCCGCAGGCATCAACGGCCAGTCCGAATCGCGAGAGACAGCCCTTTGGGCACGTCGCTCTTCGTCGGCTGCCGGACTGCCGGCATCGCGATGACCGAGCTGGTCCGCCGATGCGGCCGCTGCTCGCGATCATGATCGCGGTGCCGCTGTTCGTGACCTACGTGCCCGAACCGTTCATGTGGCGGCCGCGCGCCTTCGGCTTTGCGCCGGGAACCACCCATGCGCTGGGCGCCGCGATCCCGGCGTGCTATCCTTGCCATAGTCCAAAAAGGCTGCCTGCGATGCCGACGCCTGCCAGGTTCACCATCGAGATCGAGCGCGAGGCGGATGGCCGCTGGATCGCCGAGATCCCGGCGCTGCCCGGCGTGCTCGCCTGTGGCGCAACGCGCGAGGAGGCCGTCGCGGCCGCCAAGGCCTTGGCCTTACGGGTGCTGGCCGAGAGGCTGGAGCACGGCGAGCCGACTGGCGAGCTGGACGGTCTGTTCGAGGCCGCGTGAGTCGCTGGCCGTCGACCAAGGCGAGACGCGGGCTGGCAGCGCTCCTGCGGCGATGCTGGCGCATCAAGCGGCAGTCCGGGGCGCACCGGACTCTGGAACGCAAGGGCTGGCCCGACGTCGTGTTCGCCTTCCACGACGACGAAGAACTCGGACCGCGCATGCTGGCTCGGACCGCCAAGCATACCGGCCTGAGGCCGCAGGATCTGTGATGCCGGACGAAGGGTTGGTCGGGATCTCGCCGGAGACGCCGACGGGCTGCCCCAAGGCGTTCAGCGGCTCTGGGACGATCCGGCTGCCTCGGCGCTTGCCGCCGAACGCCGCCCCGCCGGCGCCGGCGGACGCGGAAACGGATTCCCACGGTCGCATGGACCACCCGAAGAAACCACTAAGGACAAAAGGTTAACGCTCCGTTACTAGAATAATGCCGGGGCTCACGGGCCAGAGAGGCTCCCGGAGAGCCAGAATTTGTTCCTATAATCGGGCAGGCTGGCGCTTCCGGGCCGGTCGACTCCCGTCCTTCCCGCTCGCACTCAGCGGGCTTGCCGGCCGAGGACATCACCATGATCGACCGACGCGGCCCGCGCGCGGATGCGCGCCTCGATCAAGACGGCGCGGCGGACGCTCCCGAGCACGCGCCCCCCGCGCGCGGATGCGCGCCAGAGGCAATGGAAGCGGCGCACGCACGCGCGACAGACACAAGTCCAACGCCCACCCGGCACGTACCATGTCGGGTGGAGCGCAGCGAAACCCGACGAACGATGCTGGCGGTCGCCGCTGCGAGGTTGATGAAGCTGGCGGTCGCCTCGGCGAGGTTTGGCCTTCGGCTCACTCGTGGCATCCGCTGGCTCGGAGATGTTGGGATCGCCTTGGCTTACCCGACCTACGCTCGCTGACCACACCCTCTCTGGTCGTCACGTCGTCGTTCGTCGGCTGTCGCGCGGCCGGCATCTCGATGACCGACGCCGGCCTTGTCGCCGACCGGTGGGCGCCGCCATGCTCATCGCGGTCCGCACCCCAGGACGGTGTCGAGCCCGTCGGGCACTCTGCGGTTCAGTGCAGTCCAACGGAGCGGCCGGCAGATCACGTTGGCGATGGAGAAGGCGGGTCAATCGGCGACCGGCTGACGTCGACGCCGGATACCTGATTCGTCTAGAAATGCGCGGTGCCCCAGAGGCGCCAGTCGAGCGCATTGAAGCGGTCGTGGCAGTCGTGGGCCGCGTAGACCAGAGCGTGATGGAGCCCGATCAGCACCAGAAACTTCCGCACGAGCTCCTGGGCGTTCGGATCGGTCTTGTTGAGGCTCCGAAGCGTCTCCAGCCAGGCTCGATAGGGGCCGGCCAGCTCCGAAATGGCGGGCACCGGCGCCGCCGGCTCGCATCGGGCGGCACCGTTCTCGAGAATGCCGTAGGCGCGCGCTGCCCGCGCCCGCAGCGCCGCGGCCGGCTCGGCGAGCTGCCGCAGCGGACCGGCAGCCGGGAGATCCAGGCGCGCGTGCTCGAGGGCGTCCTGACGGAAGGCGAGCGACCGCATCGCCGCCATCAGCAACGCAGCCTTGTGGCGCTCGTCATCCGAGAACCGGTCGCGGTCGAGCTGCGCCCACCACATGTGGCACATGCGGAGCTGCTCCATCAGGCGGTACTTCCTCGCCTGGAGCGGTGTCGCTGACGCCGGTTCGCCGGGCGTGCGCGCCGCCATCTCCCGCGCGATCTGCTCGCAGGTCGCGAAGAAGCCTCGGACGTGGTTGCGGAACCTCCGCTCCGGGATCGGGGCATCGACCAGCGAGATCGCGGTGACGGCGACGAGCGCGCCGCCGACGATGGCGAGCAGGCTCTCGGCGTAGTTGGACAACAGATAGACCTGGCCCTGGGACAGATCGATCAGCTCCAGCGTCCAGATCCCGCTGAACATGCCCGCGATGGCGGTCGCCGGATTGGCGCTGTTGGCGAAGTAGCAGCACGGGAACAGAGCGAGGATCAGGAACGGCGCGAGCTGCCACATGTCGGCCAAGGGCGGCATGACCCCAAAGTAAAGCACCGCGGCAATGACCGGTCCGTAGATCAAGCTCTTCAACAGCGCCTTCATCGGAAACTGCGGCACCAGCGCACCGAGCGCCGTGGGCGCGAAGGCGAACAGCATCAACTCCTCGGGTTGCGGCCAGTTGGTGAGGATCCACAGCAGGGCGCTGCCCCCGACGGCCAAGGTTGCGGCGGCCGCCTTGCGCCAACGGTCACCCGCCAGGCCAAGGTAAGCCTGCGGCTGCGCCATCGTCCGCAGCAGTCGCTTCGCCACCTCGGTGCCCTGCGGCTGCGCCCGCATGGCCAAAGCCTCGCGCACCGCCAGCACCCGCGCCGTCAATTCGATCGCCTTGGCCAGCGCTGCCGCCAGCACCGCCATGTCCATGGCGTCGTGCGCGCGTGCCCGCAGCGCCTCGAACAGATCATCGGTGAGCACGCGGACCCGGCTCAAGGTGGCCTCGCGCGATCCGACCTGCATGGCGCGGCCGCGCTCGAAGTCGTCGACCAGATCCCGGATCTGGGCCTGCAAGATCGCCGCGAGCTCGTGAGCCGCGCCGGATTGCTGGAGCACCGACCTGATCGCGGGCAACTGGCCGCAGATCTTCAGGCTTTCGCCGAGCGTGATGATCAGGCTGACCAGGGCCTGAACCTGCTCGATCAGCAGCTGGTAATCGGGCCGGAGCGCGGCGAGCTGGGCGGTGTCGCGCCCGGCGATGCGCAGCGCGAGGCGCAGTTGCGGCATGGCTTGGATGAGACCGTACTCTACGCCACCAATTTCTCTGGCAACTTCCGTTGCTGGTGCCTCGCCTTGCATGGTGCCGTTAATCTTGAGGGTGAACAACCGCGCGCTGTCGTGCAGCATGGTACGGAGCTGCGCGTCGAACTGCCGCTCGCCGGTGTGTGGCCACAGCACGCCCTGCATCACCAGCACGATCGTGATCCCGAGCGCATTGCCCGACACCCAGGCCACGGCAGCTTCGAACGCGCCCTCGGGCTGCGCCGCGTTGCCGAAGGTGAGCAGCACCAGGGAGAAGCCGCCGAACAGCCAGGCATACGGGTGGCGGGCGCCCTGCTGGAGGTAGACGACGGCGCCGGCCAGGAGCGCCACGACCGCGACCATCAGGGCACGCTCCTGCACCAGCAGGTGCAACACCAGCAGGGCGACGACCGAGCCGATCAGCGCGCCGGTCATGCGCAGGATCGCTCGCGCGAAGGTGCGCCCGAAGTAGGTCGTCTGCAGCATCAGGACAGCGAGCGTGGCCCCGGTCGGGCTCCAGTCCATCCACAGCGCCACGGTCTGGGCGATGACCACGCCGACCGCCGTCTTGAGGCCGATCAGGGCGCTGACCGGGTCGAGCCAGGCCGGCAGGCGAAAGCGCAGGAGGTGGTCGGCCGCGGCGAGGGGCGCCTCGGATCGGGCTGCGCTGGTCGAAGGCCGGGCCGGGGCCGCCACCCTGCTCACCGGCAATCGGCTGACGGGACGCCGTCGCCGGCGATCATCGCGGCCGGATCGCGACGGTTGCGGTGATGCCGGCGATCAGCTCGACCCCGTCCGGCACATGGGTGATCTTCACCCGGACCGGCACCCGCTGCGCCAAGCGCACCCAATCGAAGGTCGGCTCGATCTGCGGGATCAGCCCCGCCACGCCCTCGACCAGCGCGACGTTCGGTGGCGAGATCGCCCGGCCAAAGCTCTCGACCTCGCCTTGGAGCGGCTGGTCGGGATGGGCCATCAGGGTGACGATCGCCGGGTCGCCGATCTGGATGTGCCGCAGCTGGGTCTCCATGAAGTACCCGGAGATCCAGAACGAGGTGCCGGCCACGAACGCGAGCAGAGGCGTGCCGACCCGCGCGTAGGCGCCCTCCTCGACGGTGACGTTGGTGACGAAACCGTCCGAGGGCGCCGTGATCGTGGTCCAGGCGAGATCGAGCTTGGCCCTGCCCAGCGCCGCCTTGGCAGCCTGGATCCGGACGTTTTCCTCGCCGGGGGCGCCGAGCGTCCGCTCCGCTTCGGCGCGCTTGGCCTGGGCCTCGGTCACCTGGGCGGCGGCGACGTTCACCGCGGTCGCCTTCTCGTCGACGTACTCCGCGGAGACGGCCTGGCCGGCGGCGCGCGCCCGGTCGCTTTCCTTCCTCGCCTCCTCGAGCGTGGCCTGGGCGGACGCAACGCCCGCCGCCGCCGAGTGGATCGCCGCCTCTAGGGTGGCGACGTCCTGGCGCTGTTGCTGGAGCTCGATCTTGGCGGACTGCACCGCAAGCCGATACTGGGACGGATCGATCTCCAGCAGCGGATCGCCCTCCTGGACGAACTGGTTGTCGGCCACGTGCACCTTGACGATGTTGCCGGCGACCTGGGGCGTGATCTGGACGATCAGGGCGCGGACCTGGCCGTCGCGCGTCCACGGTCGCAGCATGTAGCTCTGGTAGAGGTAGACGGCGGCGCCGGCGGCGAGGAGCACCAGAACCGCCGTAAAGAGGACCCTCGTGAAACGGCTGGGATTGGACATGCGCGGTGCTTACGGCGGCAGCACCAGAATGCCGAACAGCGAGCCCATGAGCACCACCAGCGCCAGGAACGCCAGCGGCGGATGCCAGAACAACCGGCTGAGCCCGGTTCGGTTCAGAACATGGGCGACGAGATAGGCCAGGATCAGCCCGGCCACGGCATCCACCAAGAGCGGGGGCAGGTAGACGAACCCGAGAGAGATTTCCGTGGGTGTGCCAAACATCGAGCAGGACGCGGTCGACCCGGTTTCAGGGGCAGGTTCTCCCTCACCGAGATCCTACGCGCGAAACGGGTCCGACAGAAGGCCTTGTCCGGAGGACTCACGCGCCGGCTTGGGAATGCTTGCCGGGTCGTGCGCGCTAATCTATATTCGGGTATATATCCGTCTTCGCTGGAGTTGCCATGCCCCAAACCCGCACCGCCAAGCTGTTCAAGAACGGGGCGAGCCAGGCTGTGCGCCTGCCGGCCGAGTTCCGCTTCGACGGCAACGAGGTCTACGCCACTCGCGACGAGCAAACCGGCGACGTCGTGTTGTCGACCCGGCCCGGCGCCCGGACCTGGGCCGAGTTCTTTGCGCTCATGCGCACCATCGACGTGCCGGGCGACTTCATGGCCGAGCGGCCGATGAACGCCCCGCCGCGTGAGCGCGATCCGTTCGAGGATTCGGAATGACCGCGGTGCTGCACCTTCTCGACACTGACACCGCCAGCTTCATCATCAAGGGCCGCTCGCCGGCGATCGAGGCGAAGTTGGCGGCGATTCCGCCGGATCGCGTGTGCGTCTCGGCGATCACCCGGGCCGAGCTGATGTACGGCCTCAAGCGGCTGCCAGCATCTCACCGGCTGCACGTGGCAGTGCGCCAGTTCCTCAAGATCGTGCGGGTGCTGGCATGGGATGCGGATGCCGCCGACTACTATGCCGAGATTCGCCATCAACTGAGCACGACCGGCCGGCCGATCGGTGAGATGGACATGATGATCGCCGCGCACGCGTTGGCCATCGGTGCGGTGCTGGTGACCAACAACACCCGTCACTTCGATCGTATTGCGGCACCGCTGTCATGGGTGAATTGGTGCGAGGTCTCTTAGGTCTCGGGATCCATCCAGTCGATCACAGCTTTCCGGATGAGTTGCAAGAGCGCCGGATCACAGCAATGATGATCGGGGCTGGCTTGCGCCCGGCCGGGGAGGCATTCGGTGGATTTCTTCATCACCCGGCCGATTTTCGCCTCGGCGATCGCCCTGATCATGATCCTGGCCGGCGCCGTCAGCATGCTGACGCTGCCGATCGCCCAATATCCGCCGCTGGTGCCGCCGCAGGTGCAGGTCTCGGCGCAGTACATCGGGGCCGGCGCCGAGGTGGTCGAGAACGCCGTGACCACGCCGATCGAGGAGCAGCTGAACGGCGCCGAGGGCATGATCTACATGTCCTCGAACAGCACCAACAACGGCGATTCGACCATCACGGTGACCTTCGATGCCGGCTTCGACCACGACGTCGCGCAGATGGAGCTGCTCAGCCGGGCGAACCAGGCGCTGCCGGAGCTGCCGGAGGAGGTCCAAAAGGTCGGCGTCACCGTCGCGAAAAGCTCCTCGAACCTCGTCCTGGCCGTCAATCTGATCTCGCCGAACGGCACGCACGACGGGCGCTTTTTGCAGAACTACGCCGACATCCACGTGGTCGACGCGCTCGGCCGGATCCCGGGGTCGCCTCGATCCTGAACCTGGGCTTGAGCAGATACGCCATGCGGATCTGGCTCGATCCCGCCAAGCTCGCGAACCTCGGGCTGACCGCGAGCGACGTCGCAGCCGCCATCCAGGAGCAGAATCAGCAGGCGGCCGCCGGCACGCTCGGCCGGGCCCCGGCGCCGGCCGGCCAGGCTTTCGAGTTGCAGCTCAACACGTTGGGTCGCCTCGAGCAGGTCGCAGAGTTCGAGGACATCGTCGTGCGCGCCTTGCCCAACGGCTCGGTGGTCCGGATCGAGGACGTCGCCCGCGTCGAGCTCGGCGCGGAACAGTACGACTGGTCGACCACGTGGAACGGCAAGGCCACGGCCACGATCGGCGTGTTCCAGCTCGCCGACGCCAACGGCATCGAGCTCGCCGAGGAGGTCGAGGCGACGATGGCCGGCCTCGCCGAGCACTTTCCCGAGGACATCGCATGGGTCGTCAACTACGACACCACCAGGTTCGTGCGGGAGTCCATCCGCGAGGTCATCGTGACGCTGCTCCAGGCGGTGGCGCTCGTGCTTCTGGTCATCTTCGTCTTCTTGCAGAACCTGCGCAGCACGCTGATCCCGACGATCGCCGTGCCGGTGTCGCTGATCGGCACCTTCGCGGCGATGGCGATCTTCGGCTTCTCCATCAATACCCTCAGCCTGCTCGCCCTGGTGGTCGTCGTGGCGCTGGTCGTGGACGATGCCATCGTCGTCGTGGAGAACGTCAATCGCCGGCTCGACGAGGGTGGTCGCAACCTGAAAGAAGTGACCAGCCAGGCGATGGCCGAGGTCAGAGTTCCGATTGTCGCCACGACCCTGGTCCTGATGGCGGTGTTCGTGCCGGTGGCTTTCTTCCCGGGCTCACCGGCCAGCTGTACAACCAGTTTGCGCTGACCATCGCGATCGCCGTGGGCCTGTCGGGCCTCAATTCGCTCACGCTCAGCCCCGCTCTTTGCGCCACCTTCCTGCGTCCGAGGTCCACGACAACCAACTTCCTGTTTCGGGCGTTCAACCGCGGCTTCCAGAAAACCGCCGACGCCTACGCCAGGAGCATCGAGGTCTGCGCCCGGGTCTGGTATCTGATGCTGCTGGCGTTCCTCGGCCTCTGCCTGCTCGCGGCGTATCTGTTTTTGGCCGTGCCCAAGGGATTCGTGCCCGAGGAGGACCAGGGCTATTTCATGGCGATCGTGCAATTGCCCGACGCCGCAACGATCGAGCGCACCGAACCGATCATGGCTCGGGTCAACGACATTGCCCTCGACACGCCGGGCGTCCGGGCCACGCTTGCGATCGCAGGCTACAACGTCGTCGACAGCATCCAGCAACCCAACGCCGGGATCGCCTGGATCGTCCTCGAGCCGTGGGGCGAGCGGACCACGCCGGAGACCCGGCTGGCCGCGATCATGGCCGCGGTGCAGAGCCGGTACCGTTCGCGGGCGCCGCCCCAGTTCCCGGTCGCGGTCTCCTGCTCGAGCCACGAGCCGTCCTGCGCCCGCGCACCCGTTGCGCCCAGGCCCAGCAGCGCCGCCGCGACGATCGCCGTGCGGGCGAGCGCGGGCGGATCGATCGGCGCCGCTGCGGCTCGCACGCCGGCGCCGTCAAATCCGTGCGGGCGCCGTCGGCAACGGTCCTCGACCTCGTGCCGCGGTGAGGGCGCGGCCGCTGCGTCAGTGCCTCCAAGCCAAGCCTCCTTGACCTTGGAAAACCACCTTCTCGCATGGATGCAGCGGGGGCGCCGGACGCCGGTTTCGCTCCTGAACGATGCCTCGATCCTGACTTCGACCTGGTCTCGCTCGCCGCCGCGGAACGCCGCTCAGCTGCCGCCCATGACCCAGTTGCCGAGCGCGGCGCCGCCGGCGGCCAGCGCAACCGTGGTCAAGCCGCCGCCGCCCATCATGTCGGCCACCAGCGCGCCCAGGACGATCCCGGCCGCGATGCCGTAAACCTGCCGATCGGTCAGCCCGGTCGATTCCTGGAACTCGCGCACGATGTCCTCGGCGCTTTCGCGTGACTGCTCGAGCAACGCCCGCAGCGCGGCCCGCAGCTCCTCGATCCGCGCCGCCGTCGGAGCGGTCGCGGGCTCCTCTGCCTGGACCGGTCCAAACGGCGGCAGGTCGGAGGGTCGCGGCGACGTGGCCTGCGCCACAACAGGATTCGCGGGCAGCAGCAGCCACCCGACCACCACCAACGCGATTGCCCGCATCATGATCCCCACCCCTCACCATGCTCGGATTTTTGAGATCATTGCGTCACCGCGCATCGTTTGTCCAGCGCGCCAAAAGCACCGGGAGCCCGGCTCGATCCCGAACTGCAGAAAGCAGGCGGTCGGGTCGAACCCGAGCGCCGGCGCCTGCATTGGCGGCTCGGCAGCCCACGACAGCGCGATCCGATCCATAAAACCTGCGACATGGCGATCGAGGCGGGCCGGTCCGTCGGCCCGTGCGGCGCCGCGCAACTTCGCGGCCTTGACAGGCGGCCGGGCGCCGATGATATTCATCCAAGTGGATGAATGTTGCCGGCTATGACACAGCAAGCCGACCTGGACCGGACGTTGACGGCGCTGGCCGACCCGACGCGGCGCGCGATCCTGCAGCGCCTTGCGCAGGGCGAGGCGCGGGTCACCGAGCTTGCGCACCCGTTCGCGATGTCGCTCAACTCGGTCTCCAAGCACATCCGGATGCTCGAGCGCGCGCATTTGGTACGCCGCCGGCGCGCGGGCCGGGAGCACCTCATGTCCTTCGATCCGGAGCCGCTCGATGAGGCCGCGGCCTGGATCGCCGCCCAGCGCGCCTTCTGGACGGCACGCCTCGATGCCCTCGAGCGGGAGCTGAGCAAGCCTGAATCAAGCCAGAAAAGAGGAGCCGGCAATGAATGAGTCAAAGGTTGTCACACCGGCGGATTTTCGGGCCGCCCTGGATCGAGCGGAGCAGGCGATGGATGAATTCGGCGTCGTCACGGCGGCCCGCACGGTCCGCCTGCAGCGCGTGCTGCCGGGGCCGATCGAGCGGGTCTGGGCCTACCTGACCGAGTCCGAGAAGAGGGGAACATGGCTGGCTTCCGGCGCGATGGAGCTCCGCGTCGCCGGGCGGGTGGAGCTGAACTGGCGCAACGCCGAGCTCACCCCACACGCGGAGACCCCGCCGGATCGGTTCAAAAGCGAAGATGGCAGCGCTGTTCGTGGTCGCATCACGCGCTGCGACCCGCCCCGCCTGTTGAGCTACACCTGGGGCGAAGACCCAAAGGATGCCTCGGAAGTCACCTTCGAGCTGACCCCGCGGGGCGAAGAAGTCCTGCTCGAGCTGACCCATCGCCGCCTGCCCGACCGGACGACGATGGTGAGTGTCGCGAGCGGCTGGCACACCCACCTCGGGATTCTGGTCGACCGTCTGAACGACCGCGCGCCGCTTCCCTTCTGGGCGACCTATCTCCGACTGGAGACGGAATACGAGAAGCGGCTTCCGGTCGACTGACCAGCCGGAGCGACCCTCACGAAGACCTGCCCGGGGAGGCTAGAGCAATTCCCGATGAGACGGAACCGCTTCAGATCGCGGCATCCTCCGCTCATCGGGTAAAAATTGCTCTATCTCAG
>JBOHKK010000033.1:0-26969 GCA_050729115.1 Geminicoccaceae bacterium
GCGCAGATGCCAAGCCTGGCGTAACTTCCTTCATGGCGTGGGTTCCTTCTCGATCTTGCCGATCGGAACCTACGCCACCTCAGCCAATTTCCACCAACCTCGCGACACGACCTTGCCGGGGCGCGCCGACCGGTGCGCATCCTGATCGAGCTCGACGACTTCCACGGAGAGATGCGTTACTTCAACCGCGACCGGGCAGCGGACGCTCGCGCGTGGCTGACCAGATCCTGATGGTGGGGGCCTGACGACCCTTGAACCTCTAGTCCCTGTAGGTCCCATTTTTGGGGAACAGGAGAGCAAAGGCACGAGGGACCGATCATGGCCAGGCACGCTGATCCGGCGGACGCCCGGGGCGCCTCTTGCTGCGGCGGGCACAGCACCGGGCCCGAGAACGACGAAGCCCACCGGCACCAGCCGCCGCACCGGCGTGCCGACGAACACGCCTGCTGCAGCCATGACCATGCGGCGCCCGGGCCGCCACAGCCGCGCCTGCAGGGACGGGCGTTCAAGGTCTCGGGCCTCGACTGCGCCGAGGAGGTCACGGTCCTCAAGCGCGAGATCGGGCCGCTCGTCGGTGGCGAGGGCCGCCTTGCCTTCGACGTCCTGAACGGCCGGATGACGATCGCGGACGACGCGCGTCACGTGCCAGATCGCGACATCGCAGCCGCCGTCAAGCGCACCGGCATGGTGGCAGCCCGCTGGCAACCGGGCCGGGGCGAGGATCGCGCCGAGGAACGCCATCGGCGGCTGCAGCTGTGGCTGACGGCGCTGAGCGGCGTGTCGGTGCTGGCGGGGCTCATCCTGCACGTCTGGCTCGCTGGGGACGTCGGCGAAGCGCTGCGGCTGTTCGGTGCGCACGACGGTCATGCTATGCCGCTCGCCGAGATCGTCGCCTACGCGCTCGCGATTGCCTTCGGCATCCGCTACGTGCTGGTCAAGGCATGGTATGCCGCCCGACGCCTGCGGCCGGACATCAATCTCCTGATGGTGATTGCGATCGCGGGTGCCATCGGCATCGGCGAATGGTTCGAGGCCGCCACCGTCGCTTTCCTGTTCGCGCTATCGCTCACCCTCGAGAGCTGGAGCGTTGGCCGGGCGCGCCGCGCGATCTCGGCGCTGCTCGACCTGGCGCCATCGACGGTGCGGGCCCTTTCGGCCGGCGGCGAGGAGCGGGAGATTGCGGCGGCGGAAGCGCCCGTCGGCACGCGCTTCATCGTCCGGCCGGGCGAGCGGATCGCCCTGGACGGCCGCGTGGTCTCGGGGAGCAGCGCGGTCAACCAAGCGCCGATCACCGGCGAGAGCGTGCCGGTCAGCAAGGAGCCGGGTGGCGAGGTGTTTGCGGGCACGATCAACGGCGACGGCGCGCTTGAGGTCGAGAGTACCAAGGCGGCCGAGGACACGACGCTCGCCCGCATCACCCGCATGGTCGAGGAGGCGCACAGCCGGCGGGCCAGGGCCGAGCAGTGGGTCGAGAGGTTCGCCCGGGTGTACACGCCGGCGGTGATGGCGCTCGCCGTCGCCATCTTCGTCGTGCCGCCGGCGCTGTTCGACGCGGCGTGGGGCGACTGGTTCTACCGGGCGCTCGTCCTGCTGGTGATCGCCTGCCCCTGCGCGCTGGTGATCTCGACGCCGGTCAGCATCGTCGCGACGCTGGCTGCCTCCGCTCGACAGGGCGTCCTCGTGAAGGGCGGCACCTTCATCGAGCAGCCGGCCGGACTCAGGGCCATGGCGTTTGACAAGACCGGCACCCTCACCCGCGGCGAGCCGGCAGTGGTCGCCGTCGTCCCGCTGAACGGGCACAGCGAGGAGGAGCTCCTCGAGCGCGCGACGGCGCTCGAGTCCCGGAGCACGCACCCGCTTGCGAAGGCCATCGTTGAGCACGGCGCGAGACGCGGGATCCGGATCGCGTCCGCAGACGACGTGCGCGTCCTCCAGGGCAAGGGCGTCGTCGGCCGCTTCCGCGGCGAGACCTACTGGCTGGGGTCGCACCGCTATCTCATGGAGCGCGTGCAGGAGACCGGCGAGGTGGCGGACAAGGCCGCCGCCCTCGAGCGGGCCGGGCAGACGGTAGTGGTGATCGGCAACGAGCGGCACGTCTGTGGTCTGATCGCGGTGGCCGACACGGTGCGGCCGGAAGCTGCCCGGGTGGTCACTGACCTGCGGGCGCGCGGTATCGAGCACCTGATCATGCTGACCGGCGACAACCGCGCGACCGCCGAGGCGATCGCGCGCCAGGTCGGCATCGACGAGGTCCACGCCGAGCTCTTGCCCGAGGATAAGGTCGCCTCGGTCGAGGCGCTGGTCACGAAATACGGGACCGTCGCCATGGTCGGCGACGGCGTCAACGACGCGCCCGCCATGGCGCGGGCGAGCTTCGGGATCGCCATGGGTGCGGCGGGGAGCGATGCCGCGATCGAGACCGCCGACATTGCGCTCATGACCGACGATCTCTCGCGGCTGCCCTGGCTGGTCGGCCACTCGCGGCGAACGCTCGGGATCATTCGCCAGAACATCGGCTTCTCGCTCGGCATCAAGGCCGTATTTGTGGTGCTGACGTTCGCCGGTTACGCCACGCTCTGGGGCGCGATCGCCGCCGACGTCGGGGCCTCGGTGCTGGTTGTCATCAACGCGCTGCGGCTGCTGCAGCCGGGCGGTGCGACAAAGGAGGCGCCGCGTGCGCCCGCTAAGGAAGCTGGTGAGCCGATGTCTGCCGGCGCGATCAGTCATGGCCACTGAGCCACGAGGCTCGATCTTTTGTGGAGGCATGGATGCGCTGGAAATGGATCGGGCTGGTCGTCGCCGGCGCGATCGCGCTGGCTGCCGCCGGCGGATGGGTGCTCGAGAGCTGGCTCGTGGCGCAACAGCCTTCCCGAGGCAAAGCGCTGATCGAGAGCGACTTTTCGCTCGTCGATCACACGGGAAAGCCGGTGACCGAAGAAGACTTCGCCGGCAAGTGGCAGCTCGTCTTCTTCGGGTTCACCTATTGCCCCGACGTCTGCCCTACGACGTTGAATGATATAGCCCTCGTCCTTGAGGAGCTGGGCGATGACGCCGATCAGGTGCGGCCGCTGTTCATCACGGTCGATCCCGAGCGCGATACGCCCGAGGTGATGGCGGAGTATGTCGCCAACTTCGATCCGCGGATCGTCGGGCTGACCGGCTCGCCGGACCAGATCAAGGATGCCACGCAGGCGTTCCGTACCTACTACGCCAAGGCAGAGCAGGAGGGAGCGCCCGACGGTTACACCATGGACCACTCGGCCTTCCTCTACCTGATGGACCCGGAGGGCGAGTATGCGACCCACTTCTCGCCGAGCGACGAGCCCACGGCCATCGCCAACGAGATCCGGGCATTCCTGACAGGGGAGAAGACGGTCGCATGAGCACAAGGTGGATTGGACGGATGGTCGGCGCCCTGCTCATGGCGGGATTCGTCGAGGCGGCGCTTGCGGGCGAGGTCAGCACGCTTGGACCGCTCGAGATCGACACGCCCTGGACCCGCGCCTCGATCGGTACGGCCCGACCTGGCGCGGCTTATGTCACCATCCGCAACACGGGCGACGAGCCGGACCGACTGGTCGGTGTCGAGACGCCGGTCGCGGCCCAGCCCGAGGTGCACGAAATGGAGGCGGAGGGCGGCGTCATGAAGATGCGCCCAGCGCAGCCGCTTGAGATCCCGCCGAGCGGCGAGGTCCGCCTCGCGCCGGGCGGCCCGCATATCATGCTGATGGAGCTGCAGGCGCCGCTCGAGGAGGGCGAGCAGATCCCGCTTACGTTCGTCTTCGATAAGGCGGGCGAGATCACGGTCAGCGCGCCGGTCGCCAGCATCGCGGCGAGCGGCCCGCCGGAGTGAGCGGATGCCAACGCCCTTCGCTCCAGCCGCGGCGACGAACAGCGCGTGCCAAACGCGCCTTCGGCGGAAGAGGAACGGTCTGCATCTTCGCCGTTGATCGGCTGGCTCCGGGAGCGAAAGGCCAGGAGCGGTGAGTGACTTTGCGATCGTGTTCGGCCTGGCCCTCTTGCCGGCGCTCGGGAACTTCTCGGGCGGCTTGCTCGCCGAGTACGTGCCGACCTCGAAGCGCAACCTGAACCGTGCGCTGATGCCGCGTCCGGGATCGTCATCGCGATCGTCGCAGTCGAGCTGGTGCCGCGCGCACTTCAGGCGACCTCGGGCTGGGTCATCGCCGTCGCTTTCGGCGGCGGCGGCCTCGCCTACGTAGGCCTCCACGAGGTTGTAGAGCGACTGCAGAAGAAGCGCTCCGCCGGCGACGATCGCACCAGCATGTGGATGATCTACATTGCGGTCGCGGTGGACCTGTTCAGCGACGGGCTGATGATCGGGGCGGGTTCTGCGGTCGCTACGAGCCTGGCGCTGATCCTGGCGCTAGTGCACAGAGGCGTTCAGAAGATTCACCCCTTCAGTGCCCTGGCATTGCCGGAATCGAGGAAGCATGGCATTTGCCGCCAGCGCGACGCATGAATCTTTTGTCTGCTCCTGTGCACTAGGTCAGGTCCTTGCGGATGTGCCGGAAGGTTTCGCCACGATCGCCAACTTCAAGGACAAGGATGTCCCGCGCCGGCGGCGGCTGATCCTGGGCGCCTCGTTCGCCGTGCCCGTCCTGCTCGCCGCAACGCTGGCCTATATCCTGTTGCGAGGCCAGGGCGAGGCTCTGAAGATGGCCGCGCTCGTCTTCACCGCGGGTCTGCTGACGGTGGCCGCCATCGAGGACATGATCGTCGAGGCCCACGAGAGCGCCGAAGACACCCGCGGGTCGGTGCTCGCCTTCGTGGGCGGCTTCGTCCTGTTCACGCTGGTATCGGCC
Source organism: Geminicoccaceae bacterium (assembly GCA_050729115.1). Classification (GTDB taxonomy): domain Bacteria; phylum Pseudomonadota; class Alphaproteobacteria; order Geminicoccales; family Geminicoccaceae; genus JBKPNX01. The sequence goes on from JBOHKK010000033.1 coordinate 4,824, forward strand.
GGGCTCGGAGGTGGCGGCGGCCGGTGACACGCCCTGCAACCGAGCACGCCACAGCTCGCTGAGACCAGAGGTCATTCGACGCTACCCCATTAGGAAGGTGACCACGCCGGTGCCGGTCGAGGGGGGCGTGGCGGGTGGCGCGCTGCCAAAGAGCGCAGGCACCTCGTTCCAGGGGCGCAGGAAGCCGAACGGATCGGCGTGCCAGCGCCGCACCATCGCGGGGGTCCAGGATGAGGCGAAGCACGCGATGAGCGCGATGTCGCCGTTGAAGTCTTGCGACGTCGAGAATCCCCAGCCCCAGCGGTAGATGCCGAATAGGGCACTGGTGTTGGTCGCCGCCGCTGTGCTGGAGGCACGTGAGAACCCGTCCACGTACAGCTCGAGGCGTCCTGGTCGCCATGTCCCGACGATCGTCGACCAGGTCGTATCGTTCACGATCGCGATGGACGACGTGATCGTGACCGTGCCGCCACTACTGGGCTCGTGACGCAGGTTCGGCGTGGTGCCGGACGTGAGGAACAGGATGTGATCGCCGGTGCTGGAAGAGCCCGACCGGTACAGGTGCTTGGTTCCTGTGCCACCGGATCGACCTTTGATCAGCAGAGCGATCGTGTAGGGCTCGTTCTGCTCCCAGGCGGCGAAGCTTGGGTTGCTGCCGGCAAGCGCCTCGATCTCTGCCCCGTTGTCCGTCGGAATGCTGACACCTGGGCCGTAGCGCGTTTGCATGGCCGCGGCGCCGGTGTTGAGCTGCCACGTCCGTGCCGTCCTGCGCGTCTGCGCGAGACGGACATAGCGCTGCGCAGCGCCCGCGCCGGCGTGCTCCCACAAAGGCAGGATGAAGCGCGGCCGCGTGTGCCAGACCCAGCGCTGATTTGGATCGACGGCGCCGGGGTGGATCGGCCACCGCGGCGGCTTGGGCCAGAGAGGTGAGATCGCCATGACGGACTACGCGTTGACGCCGTCCTTGCGCAGGCTCAGGTCGGCGCTGGTGATCGTGTCGGTCGACCCGGACCTGCGCACCCCGACCCGGAACTTGTAGACCCCCGTCACCAGGAAGCTGATGCGATTCGGGTCCGTGGTGTTCTCGATCAGGAACTCCATCATCGGGATCAGGTCCCAAACCTCCGAACTGTCATCGAGCGTGGTATACACCGCGATGATCGCATGGTCGGTCGGAGAGCCCGGAAAATCGACCGACACCTGCACGTGCGCCGTCTCCCGCGGGTTGAGCGTCGGGACCTGGTCGAAGAACTGCTCGGTCGTGATGCCGGTAAGCTGGGTGGCCGCCACATCTGAACCCCAAGCCATGGTCAGGTCCTCCTGCCCAGAAAGGTGATCGAGAGATCGGCGAGCGTGGCGTCTGCCGGGTCCTCGTTGATGATCGCCAGCCGGTCCCCCGCCGCGAAGGTCTCGGCGCCGCCGCCCGCCGTGGCGAAGGCGCCCGTGGACGCGCCGGTCCCGAAGGTGATCGTGCCGATCGGGGCGCCATTCCTGTGGACGTCGAGCACGGCCTCGGCGGTCGCACTCACCCCGGCATAGGCCCGGGCGCCGGCAAAGTCGTCGGCGAAGCTGACCGCGCGGGTGAGCACCACCTGGGCCAAGAGCGCGCCGTTGCCGTGCGTACCCGGGATGAACATGCCTAGGTCGTAGGGGCTGTCCTCGTTGACCCAGCTCGAGCCGTTGAACCGCAGCATCTGCCCGGACGCGGCGGCGGTGATCACCACATCGCCGATGTCGTCGATCGTGGCGACCAGACCCGCGAGCTGGATGACGTTGGTCCCGTCGCAATAGAGGATCAGGACGGCCCCGGCGCCCACCGGAATCCCGGTGCCTGCGACCGTCTTGAAGTTGACGTCCCCGGCCGTGCCGTTCCAGACGACGTAGATCTTCTTGTTGGTCGGGCAGTGCACCTCGTAGGCCCCGCCGGGATTCGTGCCGGTCAGCTTGAGGACCATGCAGCGCAGGGCCTGGGCATCGCTCAGCACCAGGGGCGAGGTGGTGCCGGTGAGCGCGACGTCGACCTTGTCGGTCAGCCCGGCATCCAGCTGGCCGGCCTGGTCGTTGATCGTCACCTCCTTGTTGTTCTGGCTCGGCGCGACCTGCGATAGCTCGAGATTGTTGCTCATGGGTTGGTCCAGACCAGCATCTTCGTGCCGCGGGTATTGCTGTAGGAGCTGCCGGACCCGAAGGGGTCGGGCAGGCCGCTGGCGTAGGACTGAGCGATCATGCGGCGGGCGTCGTTCTGGTTGGCTCCGTCGGAGCCCCGGCTGTTGACGCTCACGTCGGTGTGGCAGGCGAGCCAGTACTTGACGCCCGCGACCGTCGTGGGCGGGGAGGTGAACGCGAAGTCCTCCCAATGCCCCGAGCTGGTGGCGGTGAAGGCTTTCTCCTCGGTGGTCGCGGTCAGGGCGCCGGGCTCGCCCGCATTGTCGGCGTACAGGCCGATCCGCATGTTGCCGCTGGCTGAGCTGCCGAGGTAGGCGAAGGCCGAGAGCACCTGGCCGGAGACGCAGTCATAGCGCTGGGCCATGACCGTGTTGGCGGGAAAGTTCGAGGTGCCGCTGCCTGCCTGTCCCTCGGCGATGGTCTCGCCGAGCGTGGTGAGCTGCGGCGCGTCGGGGAAGTCGAACCGGGCGGCAAAGCCCCGGCCCACCTGGGCGCTGATCTGATAGACCCTAAAGCCTGAGGCCGGATACCCCTCGGGGAAGTCCTCGGCCTGCATCGCCGCGGTGTAGGTGAAGGTCGGGCTGGTCAGGCCCGTGACCGTGCGCCGGACGTCATCATCGGGCCCGAGGACCTCGAGCTCGTAGTCTTCGGCATCCTCGGCCAGCAGCACCGTGCCGAAGCCGTCCTTCAGATCGCCGCCGACGCGGGTGCGGCGCACCCAGGACAGCGTGATGTCGGCGCCGAAGCTGCCGCTTGCCGCCAGGTGCACAGGCGCATAGGGCTTCAGGTCGTTGCCCGCGAGCGCGATCGCCTGGGGTTTGCTGTTGCCGGCATCACCGCCGCGCGCCACGGCGGCCAGGTGCAGGGTCTTGCCGACCCGATCGAGGGGCAGGAGCCGGCGCAGGGTGGCGGCGCTGTCGTCGAGCATCACGAACATCTCGCCGGGCTCGTGGAGGGCGACGTAGACCTCGGTGCCGCGCCGCCCGCGCAGGAGCGTCGAGAGCACATACGTGCCCGCGTCGGTGGCGGTGACGTCCTGGAAATGGATGATCTCCGCGGTGCCGTCGGCGCGGATGACCGCCGCCCGGTTGGCCCCGGCGAGCATCTCCGCGGCGGTCACCGACTCCGGAGCCTCGCCGCCGACGAGGGCGATCTCGAGCGTGTTCACGAGGTCGGTCTGGAACGGCGTGGCGGTCGAGCCCAGCACGTTGACGACCGCACCCCAGGTCACGGCAGCAAGCGCCGTGTCCGCGGCGGCATAGATCGTGCCGTCCTCGCTCTGGAACAGCACGCAGGCCGGCCAGGGCGCGCCATAGGCGCCGGCAGCCCAATAGAACCCGCTGAGGACCCGGCCGACGTCATCGGCGTCATCGAGCAGCGGGATGTCCATGACGAACAGCCGGGCCTCGCTGCCGTAGACCTCGGACACTCGGCGGTAGCCGATCCCGCCCTGGGTGACCGGCACCGCCTCGTAGGAGCTCTTCTCCTCGAGCACGGTCTTCCAGGCGACCTCTAGGTTGGCGCCGAGCTCGGTCTCGAGGATGCGGATATTCAAGAGCGTGCCGTCGTCGAGCGCTATCTGCACCACGTCCGCCGGCTCGAGGTCGACATGGGCCCAGGGCAGGCGCCACTCATAGCCCGTGCGCTCCAGCCAGGCGCTGTACAGCTGCCGGAGCGCAATGCCCTTGGCCTCGGCTGCCGTCAGCGTGAGCGGCAGATCGAAGGTCGTCTCGTTGCGCGAGTGCATGGCACTGCTCGGCCCGGCCACCCGCTTCGCGTATTGCGTGCCGATGTCGGCGTCGCGCTCGAGGTCCTGGTAGACCACCGTGAAGCGGAGCGGCAGGTCCACCTCCTGGGCCCGGGTCTCGATGAACGCCTCGCGCTCGGCATTGACCGGGACCAGGTCCTCGATCACCCGGCTGGGTGTGCGGCCGCGCTGCTTGAACTTCAGCTGATGATCGCTCTCGACGGCATCGAAGGTGTAGGCGGCGGCGAGCATCTCGAGCGCACCGCGCACGCTTACCTGGCGGGCAAGGGCATACCCGCGCACCCCGTCGGTCAGCTCGGAGACGTCCACATCCGCCTCGGAAAGACCCGTGCGCAGGCATAGCGCCGTCACGATGTCGGCAAGCGGCATCGCGCCCGGGATCGCCCGGTGCGCGATCACCTGATGCACGGCACTGGTGCCGGTCATGTAGAAGGTCGTGGCGCTCTCGTCGAAGAGCATCCGGCCGCTGATGCCGACGCCGGCGGCGAAGGAGCCATGGCTCGAGATCAGCGCGCCGTCGGTGGCATCGCGGATGTAGGCCGTGCCGTTCGCATAGGTGTAGATCTTGCCGCCGGTGAACCTGGCCTGGTCGGGCAGGGACTCCTGGCTGTTGATCGGCCGGCTCCAGACGATGCCCTCGTGCTTGCCGTAGCTGATCAGATGACGGGGCCCGCTGTCGAACTCGGCCGTCAGCAGCAGCCGGTCGTTCTGTTCGTCGTAGGCCGGCGCGCTCACCGACATGGTGCTTTTGCCGAAGTCGGCGGCAGCCAGCGTGATGCTGGTCGCCTTGACCGCCGTCTGGCCGATCGGCCCGAACGCCTGCAGGAGGCTTACAGCCAGCTCGACGTCCACCTCGACGTGGAGGACCGGCGTGGTCGCGCTCTGGCCGCCCGTGATCGAGTGGTTGCCGACGAACCAGCCCTCGCAGGTCCCGACCCGGGCGGCCCCGGCGATGCAGCCCTTGCGCCGCGCCGAGATGTCCTGACCGTTCCAGAGCTTCGCGAGGTCGCTCACCCCGAGCACGGACACGGGCAGATCGGCCACGCGGATGTCGCAGGTGCCGAAGAAGCTCATGACCAGCAGGAAGTCGTAGCGCCAGCCGAGCGGCGTGTAGCCCCACATGAGGTCGATGGTCGGGTTGTTCTGCCCGGTCGCGGTCGCGAGCAGCTGGTAGCTGCTGCCGGAGAACTTGCGGACGGTGGTCGGGCTCGTGCTGTAGATGTTGCCCTTGGAGTCCAGGAGCCTCGGGCTGATCTCCGCGCCGGTCTGGGCCTCAGTGACGTGCAGGTCCTCCTGCATGTCGTGAGTGCGGATGCGGTGCAGGCCGCCGTTGCCCTCGAGGTAGAGGTACCCCCGGGCAAAATCGACGGCCATGCCGGGGCGCTGGAAGCTCGTGCCGCCATCGTGCGGCAGGAAGATGGCGTTGCGCACGGTGGCCGGCCGGTCGCCCGACCAGGCGATCTCGGCGGTGATCGGCGGGATCCGGTTGTTCCACTCCGCGAGCGGCAGGCGGTCGAAGACGATGTAGACCAGCCCGCGGTGCGCCGGGACGGCATCCGCCTCGCCGGTCTCCTCCAGCACCTTGCGGACGATCAGACCGTCCGGCTCCTGGTCCTCGGTGCCGAGGTGGATCTTGTACTTGTAGTTCGACTGACCGGTGAACAGGCTGGCGAGGGAGCCACTCCAGCCCTCGGGCATGGCGGCGACGGGATCGCGCCGGTCGAAGATCAGCTTCGAGCCTGCCCACAGGCGCAGCACATCCACCGCCGGGCCCTCGCCGAAAGCGACGGCGAAGTTGCCATAGTAGAAGTATTCGGTGACGTCCTGCCCACCCCAGCCGAAGATGCCTTCGCCCTCGGTCCGGGTGCGCTTCTGCTCCTCGATGTCGGTCGCCCAGATGAGGGTGCCCGCGACCTTCTGGACCCCGAACCCGAGCGGGATCACCCCGCCATAGGTGCTCGAGCTGACGTCCAGGTCGCCAAGCCGCGGCCCCTCGATTTTCGGTCCGCTGGAGCCGAACAGGAAGCCGCCGAGCAGCGCGCCGACCGCCGCCCCGATCGGACCGAAGGCATAGCCGCCGGCGGCGATGAGCCCGAAGCGGCCGATCGAGGAGCCGAGCTCGGAGGGCATCAGCCTCGTCCCACCTGCACGGCCGTCACCGGGCTTCCGGGCACGTACGGCTCGCCGCGGAAGTTCCGGACGTTGCCCTTGTCGAACAGGAGGCTGTCCGGGATCCTGAACCGGTCCCGGCAGTCCTCGAGCACGCGCTTGTGGCAGCCGGGGTAGATGCGCAGCTGATCGCCTACCTCTACAGGAAGCCCGGCCGGCGCCCAGAGCTCGAGCCGGCGGATCGCCTGCGTCCAGCTCTTGACCTCGATGGTCCTTCCGGCGTTGGCGCCGGTCTCGAAGGTAACGGCACCCTCATCGAACCAGCCGTCGGCGAAGCCCGAGAGGCCCTCGCTCACGGTGAAGATCCGATGGTCGGTGACCGCCTCGACCGAGGCCACGCGCGTGAAGCTGTCGTGGGCCTTCAGGGTTGCGGAGCCGTCCGTGGTCACGGCCCCGATCATGGTGTCGTAGGCCGGCTGGCTCGACGCCGTGGTGCCTGCTTCGATCACCTCGTAGATGCGGTCCTCGTACCGGGCCGAGCCGGTCCCGGCCGCGGTGGGAACCAGGTAGAACGCGCCTTCGCTCACCGCCTGATTTCGCCCCAGCTCCGGCGGCTGGATCGGGAACCTGCAGCGCTCATCCCCGAGGTCGGCCCGGCAGTTCGGGCTGAACACCTCGAGTGTGCTCTGCGCGAGCGGCTGCGACAGGCCCCGCAGCTCAGCGTGGAAGTAGCCCTGCGGCGTGAGGCGCGTCTCGCCGAGCGTGCCGCGACGCAGCCGGATCTCGCCGTGGCCATCGGGATCGTCCCAGTGGACGAACGAGACCCTGATCTCGGCGCCGTCGAACAGCCCGGCGCGGACCTCGTCCTCGACGATGCCGCCCTCGGCGAACACCCCGACCAGGTCGAGATTGTCCACCGCGAACCCGGCATCGCTCCGGATCGCCGTCCGCTCGAAGCCGGCATCCGCCCGGTAGACCTCGCCGCCGAACACGATGTCCCGGTCATGGTCGGTGAAGGAGAACTGCGCGCCGTCCTTGCGCGTGATCCGCCAGATCGCGGCGAGCCGCGTCGTCTCTTCGTCGAGATGCGCCCGCATGGCGGGGGTGAGGATCTTGGGCATGAGAGGTCGCGCTCGAAGCTGGAGCGAGGGAGGCTGGCGGGAGGCGTCAGATCCTGAGCTCGACGATCGGAATCTGCTGCCAGGCGTGCAGCCGGTAGCTCTCGATGGTCACCGCCATGTGGTCGGTATCGAACCGCACCGGCACGTCGAACTCAAAGTCGGCGGTGACCTCGACGCTCAGCGCCGGCGGTATGCTGAAGGTGATGAGCCCGGTCGTCGTGTCGACGGACCAGCCCGAGAGCTGCTCTATGCCGTCCAGGTACGCCGTCACCGTCCCTGCGACCGGCTTGGTGATGCTACGGACCTCGATCACGCTCCCGGACGGGTAGTGCTTGACCAGCTGGAACTGGGTCTGCACGTCATCGCCTGTCCCCAGCAGCTGGCCGGCCGCCCTGTAGTCGGTCCAGTCCTTGAATCGGAAGCCGTAGGCCTTGCCCCTGCGCGCCCGGAAAAACGCGATCAGCTCGTCGATCTGCGCCTGCTTCTTGAGCCCGCTCGCGACGTCCCACCGGCCGCGCGCCTCGGCCCAGTTGACGTTGCGCTTCTCGCGGCCCGCCCCGGTCGCCACGACCGTGGTCGCGAACTCCGGCCCGCCCGTCGCGCCATAGGCGATGTTGTCCGGGAACCGGACCTCGTGAAAGCCGCTCATCGGTTCCGGCTTGCCCGATCGATCGCGCGCGCCATGTCGGCCGCGATCTGGCCCTGGCTCGCCCGGAAGGAGCTCGCGTCGGCGGCGGTGACGTTCACCACCACGGTGATCGGCCGCTGCTCGCGTGCCGTCTTCTCCTCGCGCACGACCCGCTCTGGCGGTACGACCAGCTCTCCGCGCCGGGCGATGATCGGCACCTCGTCCGGCAAGAGGCCGGAGCCGGCGAACCCGCCGCCGTGGTAGCGCGGCGCGCTCTCGAACACCGCGGCGTCGGCATAGCGCACCGCGGGGGGCTGCTCGCCGGCGATGCCACCTTCGTGGAACAGGCCGAACAGGCCGCCGCCGGCGAACGCGCCCTGCAGCGCACCGGCGAGCGGGGCGGTGATGGTCTGGCGCACCGTCGTGCGTGCGAGGTCGGCGAGGATGCTGTCGGCGAGACCCTCGAACTCAAGCTTCCCGGTACTGATGAAGCCGACCAGCGAATCCTCGGCGCCGCTGAAAGCATTCGCAAACGCACGCTCGGTGGCGGTCGCCGCGTCGTTGCTCTCGGCCACGTAGTCCTTCAGGAACCTCGTGGCCCCGTCGGTCCACGCCTGGCTCGAGCGCAGCGCGCGATCGTTCGCGTCTTCCACAGCACGGGCGTAGGTCGCCTGATCGATCGCGCCCGCTTGGAGCAGCTCGTTCAGCTTCTGGATCTCGGCCGCGTGCTGCTCCGTCGCCGTGCGGCTGCGATCGATGACCGAGCGGCCCTCGTCCATGAGCCGCTGGCGCGCCTGGAGCGCCTGCTGCTCGTCGAAGAGGGCGCCTGCGAGCTGCTCCACCTCACGCCGCTGTTGCGCGGTCGCCTCGGCGGAGAGCCGGCTCATGGCTTGGGCGACGAACCGCTCCTGCTCGGTCTGGGTCAGCGCGGCACGCTCCGCCTCGAGGCTCGTGGCGACGCGCTCATTGGCGGCACGGACCTTCTCGGCGGCCTCCACCTCCTTGGCCCGGAGTTGCGAGAGCTGCGCATCCCGCACCGCTGCCGACTGCGCGATCAGCCGATCGACCGCCTCAGCGTTGCTGCCATCCTTGGCCCGGAGCGCCTCGATCTCCGCGACCCGGCGCTCGTGCTCGGCGATGATCCGCTCGCTCCCCTCGTGCGTGATGGTGAAGAGCGTGCCCTCGAGCTCGCGCGCGATCCGCTCCAGGCTCTTGGCCCGCTCCTGCACGCCGGCCGTGTCGTCGGGAACGGGCACCGAAGCTGGGGCCGGCACACCGGTGTCCGGCGGGCCTTCGAGGAACGCGATCCGGGCCTGGGTCTGATCGCGGGCGCGGCGCAGCTCGTCGAGCTTGTGCTCCAGCGCGTTGATCTGCGCCGTGTCGATGAAGGTCGTGAAGCCGAGCGTCGGCGACTCCTGCAGCTCCCGAATCCGCCCTTCGAGCTTCGCGATCGTGCTCTCAGTCAGGTCCAGCTCGTAGCGTAGCGTCCTGAGGCTCTTCTCCTCGGGCGCATCGAACAGCCGCTCCCAGGCGATCCCGGCCTTGCCGGCGACATCGGCGAGCCAGCTCGACAGATCGGCGATCACCGGCGCCGCCTCTAGGGCCGCCCGGGTCAGGTTCGCCGAGATCACCTGAGAGAGCGTGTCCAGCTCGGTCCGGGCACGCTCGGCATCGCGCACCAGGTGCTCATCCAGCACGATGCCCAGGTCACGGGCGCGCTCGCGCATCTCCTCCAGCGCGCCACTACCATCGCGCAGCAGATTGACGAGCGCCACGCCCTCGGAATCGAACAGCTTGAACGCGAGCCGCACCCGCTCGGCCGGGTCCTCGATGCGGGCGAACGCGTCGGCGACATCGGCGAGCAGGTCCTCGCTGCGGCGCAGGTTGCCGCTCTGGTCGCGAAGCGCGATGCCCATCTGCGCGAGCGCGTCCTTGGCCTCGCCCGTACCCTGCGCCGCCTCTGCTGCACGCCGGGTGAACCGCTGCAGCGCCATGTCGAGGGTCTGCTGCTCGACGCCCGACGCCTTTGCAGCGAACCGCAGCTCTTGCAGCGCCTCCACACCGACGCCGATCTTGTCGGCGGTCTTGCCGATGGCATCGGCCGCCGAAATCGAGCGATCAATCAGCGCCCCAAGGCCGCCGACCGTCGCGGCGCCGATCAGCGCGCCACCGAGGGTGCGAATTCCAGTGCGCAGCAGCTCTGCCTGGCGGCCGAGCCCCTTCAGCCCGCCCGAGGCGCGCTCGCCCGCGCTTTCGATGCGCTTCAGGCTCTGCTCGCCGCTCTGACCGACCGAGACCAGCTCGGCCTTGACCTGCCCGCCGCCCTCGACCGCCAGGCGGATCGCATAGGTCTGGGTGCGTCGGGCCATGGCTCAGTCCGCGTCGTGAGGTCCGGTGCCTGCGAAGGCGGGCGTCAAGTGTCGAACGGCCCATGTCGGTAGAGGCCAACGGACACCGCAGACCAGTTCTTCAGGCCTGGATGATTTCTGGTTTCCGAGATCGCCAAGGTCGATTTACCTTGGCTCATCCGAAGAAGCCTTCGTGCGCTTTGGGTAGGGCCTGTCTAAGCCTTCAGCGACTTAGTCCTGCGATGGCAGCTGACGTGACGGGTCAGCTTTGGTCGGTTGAGGACATCGCGGCACTGTTGGATTAGGAGACGCGCATGCGGTCTATGAGCTCTGCGATTTGCAGAGCGGCTTCATCCGAATAGAACCTCGCCAAGACCGTAACCTCCTCGTCATCATCAACGTCGCGCTCATAGAGAAAGTAGCCAATACCACCGCCACGAGATAGGATGCCAGCTCCTTCTGCCTCCTGTCGAGTCAACGAGCCTACACAGAGACGCCTATCATTCGAGATCGTCTTGCTGAACTGGATCTGCATGGCGGAGTCCTTTCTGAGGAGATTCCGATGACCGAACCACCAAAGATCGGCTTGACGCAGCTGAGCGAATACATGGTTGCTACGCCTGGCAGGCGCCGAGCGATCGTAGAGGAGATCAACGATCCCAAGCCGTACATCGTCGCCGTCTATAACGACGCCAGCGACCTCATGATACGCTACTGCTCTGCCGGCAGTTCTGCTCAAACCATCGCAAACGCCGGTCTCGCCGATCTTCACGCGAAGGCTTCCTCGCCGACCCTTTCCGATCCTCAACGTCAGAACGCGAGGCTCTGCATAGAAGCTATCGAAGGCGCTGTGAAGATGTTTGCGGGGCTGAACCTGCCGGAATGCGAGATCGTTCCACTTGCGCAGGGCGCCCCGCCAATGATGATTGAGGGCGTTCAAGTCAACGTCCGCCCCGAAGCGATCATTCGCCAGGTAGTAGGCCGGAACCGGCCAGGAGTCGGCGCCATCAAATTTTACTTCCCCCGAACAAAAAAGCTGTCGGCGGAGCGGGCGGCCTATATGGGCACGATTCTGCAATGGTATTGCGAGCACAGCTTCGCGAACTCGGAGGCCGACCACCGCCTCTGCTCGATCATCGATGCGGTAGGGGGTAAGGTGCATGCGGCGCCTAAAGCAACCAAGCGGAGGCGTGAGGATGTCCGGGGCGCGTGCGAGGAAATCCGAATCCGCAGTTTGGGATCATGATCTGCACTGCGGCCACAGCTCACGGCCTGAGTCTGACTGACCTCACAGGCACAACGCATCGACCAGACCCGCCTCGGCCGCAGACAGCAGTTCCGAGAGCACTGCGAGGTCGTGGCCCCGAGCTGCGGCGAGGGTGAGCGCCGTGTCCATCTCGATGCCGGTCACGTGGCCGCTCGGTGCGAGCCGCAATTGGCTCTCGCATGCGAGCAGCACGTCCCAGGCCTCGTGCTCCTCGTGGCTGATCAAGGCGTGTTCGCGATAGGGGCAGAGCCGCCCCTCGGCTCCGGACTCGCCTCGGGCGCAGGGCAGGCCGTCGTCCCGGCAGGCCCGGCAGTATTCGGGCCCTCCACCGGGCTGGAAGTGCCAGCGGCAGAGGGCCCTGATCCGTTTTTTGCGGCGTTCAGCAGCACCTGGCGGAGCGTGAACTCCTGGAAGAACCGCTCGCCCACCGGGTAGAGGTTCATGACCGCCGCGATGTTCTCTGGGATCGGCGGCGCTGGCCCGCCCTCCCGCTCAACGCCCGTCCAGCCCGTGACGTGCCGAACGGCCAATTCGCGGATCAGCTGCGCCTGGTAGAAGCCATCGCGCTCGCCCTCGGCCGAGAGATCAGGTAGTCCCTCCAGGGCCAGTCCCGCTTCGGTGCGCTCGCGCGCCTGCCGCTCGATCGCCTCGACCGCGCGCCGGGCCGCCGCCTGGGCTGCGGCCATGCCGGCGGTCGTCAGCGGCTTCACTGTCACCGAGAGACTGTACGGCAGCGCGATCTCATAGGGCTCCGATCGTTGAGCGAGGTCGATCATGACCGAACATCCACCGAACTGGGGGCAAGCCTGAGGAGAACGCTGTGCATCATGCGTAGACTGACCCATCGAGGTCGTTGGTGAGCGTGACCGTCAGCATGCGCCCGGCGACATCGTTCTTCGCGCCACGGAAGTCGAAGCTCGCCTGGACACCACCCGGGCCCTCGACCGCAAGCTTGGGCTTGGGCAGGTAGACCTCGTGTGCGGTCAGCACGAGCTTCGCCTGGGCAGACAGCGTGTAGGCGAACTCGAGGTCGACCGGTGTGCCATCGGCGGCCAGGTCGATCAGCGTGGTATCCGCGAAGCGCACGTCGATCCGGCCGGTGACCGCCGCGATGGTCGGATCGGCGCCCTCGATCAGGCCGTCGTCGCGGATGGTCTCGATCTTCTCGAGGTTGTTCGAATACGTCACCGAGCCGCCGGTGAGGTTGCCGACCGGACTGCCGGCGCGCTTGATCGATCCCTGGAACTGGCTGATGCGGCTGAAGGTCAGGCTGGTCGGCGTGCCGCCCTGGCTCGTGCCGAAGCGCGTCTCGCCCTGAGCGATGGCGTTGATCGTCGCCGCCGCTGGCCCGGATCGGGTGAACTCCAGTGCAATCGAGTTGAGCTTGACGCCGGCGTGCAGGAAGAACGCCGGCACCTTGGGCATGCCGACCTCGATCGTGTAGCTCGGCAGGTCGTCGCCGCCTGACGCGAACTCATGATCCCAGCTGCCGTCGAGGTTGTCGGTCGTGTCGGGATCGCCGAACAGGCCGGTCAGCCACAGGCCCAGGTACCGTGGGTCGACCGGCACGACGATGTCGCCCTCATCGGTGATCACGTCCTGGAGCGGCGCCAGGGGGTCGCGCCCCTGGCCGAGCACCGGGTCGTCGATCAGGCCCTGCTCGCTGCCCAGGTTGCAGCGGTTGAAGGGTATGCGGATGTAGTCGCCGCTCGCCGCCTGGCCGTAGACGGTCTCGCGCTTCATGAGCAGGTGTGCGCTCGAACCATAGGCTCGCGCCATCGGGATCTCCTTGCCGAGGAAAAAGCAGGAATCAGGAGAGAGGAGCGTCGCTCTCGTAGTCGACGGTCAGGGTGAGCGTCGCGGTCTTGATCGCCGGTGCGCCTGCAACCGCCTCGATGGCCGGCTCGGGCCGGCCGTAGGTCAGGCCGAAGGCGAGGCCGCCAAGCATCGGGTTGGCTTCGAGCGCCACCCCGATCTGCTGGAGGAGAGCATCGAAGGCAGCGTCGCGCGCCGCCGGATCGCCCTCCTCGACATAGACCTCGAGCTCGACCGCATGCTGATAGTAGGCGTTCCCGAAGCCGCCGAGCGCCTGCTCGGGCTCGCCCGGATCGCCGTCGCGCAGGATGATCAGACCGCCGTCCGGGACCTTCTCCGGCAGCACGCTGTTGCGGTCGACCGTGGCGCCAGGCACCGTCTCGAGTAGGGCCTTGAGCGCGTCGAGAATCTGCTCGGCCTTGCTCGCCGGCATCGCTCACTCCGCCCGTAGCTGCTGCTCGATCAGCGCCGGCAGCTGCGCCGACCAACGCTCCGCCGCCCGCGCCACGTCCAGCCGCTTCGACAACTTCACCTGCGGCACGAGCAAGAACATCACTACCGTGGTCTGACCCTGGCCGCTGCGCCGCGCCCGATCGGTGGCGCGCCGGAAGCCTCGCAGCTCCCCGGTCTGCCTGCTGAACGAGGCACGCAAGCCGTCCACCACCAGGAGCGACGGTCCGGTTGGCCGAGGCACGAACCGGAGCGGCCCGAACCGGTGCTCCGGGAAGGTGCTCGGGCTGATCCGCTTGCCATCGGTTCCTTTCCTTGGCGTGTTCTCGGTCGGGATCGCGAGAAAGCGCCCGCGCGCGCTCCGGATCAGCGCGCCCTCGTCGAACGCGCGGATGATCTGCGGCGCCTTGGTGTAGACCAGGCTTGCGGCGTCGAGCTTCTGGTTCGGGTAGTGCCTGTCCCGCCAGCTGTTGGCGAGCCGCTGCCCGAGCCCGGCGCTCGCGACCTGACGGCGAAGCTCGGTCTTGAGGCCGCGACCGGCCTCCCGGGTGCCGATCGTTACTGCGTGCTCGATCGCGCGCAACTCCGCCTGCATGTCTGCTTGCGGGGAGTGGGCGAGAGTGGCAACCAACTTCATGTGCGGCCTGCCAGCTGTGAGAGCGTGATGTTGGCCCTCGATCCCGATCTTCACGGGCGCGTGTTCCTCCACTCCGGCGCGTCAGTCCAGCCGACCAAGGCCCGAAGCCTCGGTTCCGCGTTGCCTCGAACAAGCTTTCGCGCGATGATGATGACTACGCCGTCGGGCATTAGGATAAGGAGGGAGCGATGTGCTGGCGGTCTGAGTACGGCATGTACGTACGTACGAGCTCGAAGCCCGCGCGCACGAACTCCAAGCCTGCGCGTTCCCTGGTGGAGGTGTTGCGCGATCTGTTCCGGCCGCGCCGGCCGCAGGTGGAGGAGGCGGAGGTGGTTCCGTTCCCGGCCGGGGTCGCCACCCGCACCGACAAAGGGGTCGACCGCGAAGGTCCCAAGGCGGCCTGACTCAGGAACAAGTTCCAGCCCAAGGAGGGGATCATGCCGACCTGGCTTGTCCCCACATTGAAGTGGGGCGGCATCGTCCTGGCGATCATCGCTGCCGTCGCCATCCTCTACGTGCGGTTCATCGCTGCCACTCCAGCGCCAGAGGCAGGTGCTCCGTCAGGCGGGGCTCCCATGGCGCTCTACTGGATTCTCTTCGCGATCGGCGTCGTGGCAGCCATCGCCGGGTTTGTTCTGGAGGGGAGAAAGAGGCCTATCCTGAGCGCCAAGCCGCTCACGCCGGCCTGACGTCCAAGATCCACACGTGCCGGTCCGGATCGCGCCGCTCCGGGTCGCCCTGGACGATGAAGGCCTCGCCGCCGACCGTGAGCTGATCGCCGGGGCGCGGGTTGGCGACCTCGCTCGCCCGCAGCTCGAAGGTCGCCGTCTCGGCGTGGATGCGCGTGTCGCCGAAGCCGACGATGGTGTCCGGGCGCCTGGCGATCACCCGCACCGACACCGGCTCGCCTTCGGCCGGGGTGTAGATGGCATCGATGCCGAACGCCTCGAACGTCGCATCCACCGCTCCAGAGAACACCGTCATCAGGTGCGCTTGCCCTTGATCAGCACGCGCGGCCGGGTGCAGATCGGCAGCGGGTTGGACTGCACGTGCAGCATCACCCAGCGGGCGAATTGCTGGTCCACCGCCTGCTTCGCATAGCGCGGCAGGCCGATGGTATTCGCGGTCTCGACGAAGTCGGCAGGCGCGTTGTACTGGCGGAACAGGCCGGGCACGCCGACCGGGAAGAAGTACGCCTTGGCAGCATCGGTGAAGTCGACCGAACCCACCCGGCCCCGGTACTCCTCGAACAGGATGCCAGCGTACTCGAACGAGCCGCGCGCCTGACCCTGACGCAGGAAGGCGCCATCGAGCCAGCGCTCGTACGCCTTCTCGACCTCGGGGTGGGTGATCAGGTCGTCGTAGAAGTCGGGCCCGCACATGGCGTGGATGTGGTCGTAGGGCACAACCCCGAGCTCGTCTTCGATCTTGCGCCGGATGTCGTGGCACTTCTTCTTGACCGCGCCTGGCGCCGGGCTGGCGTTGTCGAGGTCGAAGTCGACCTCGGTATACGCCGTCACCCCGAACTCGGTGAACAGGTCGTAGATCACCGCGGTGCCGTCGGCATCCAGGATCTGCCCCTTGATCGCGCCGACCCTGAGGTGCTCGAGCGTGGCGTCCATCTTGGTCGCCATCTCGGTGAGGCGCTGGTTGACCACCGCCTGCACGCCTTCCAGCATGTTCTCGGAGCCGAAGGCGCGCACGTTTTGCACCTCGTCGGCGAGGATCGTGTCCTCGAGCGCGATATGCGGCACGGTGAGCGAGCGAGCCTTGCGCTTATTGGCGACGTGCTGCACCGCAGGCGCACCGCGCGAGGTGGTCTCGACGAGAGTGAGGCTGCCCTCGCGCTCCTCGATCATCACCGAGGTGGTGGAGACGCCCTGCTCGCGGAACAGGCCGAGCTGGCCGATCCGGCCAGGGACGTAGGGCATCTTGTTGATGGCATCGGTCAGCGCCACCATCGAGAAGGCGGAGCCGGAGAAGATGTCCAGAGCGGGCATCAGCGTTGTCCTCTGATAGGGGAGTCCCGCGGTCAGCGGGCGATGATGGTGAGCGCGGCGAGCTCGCCGAGCGCGGTGGTCTGCTCGCCCCCGGTGATGCCGGCCGGCCAGACCAGCTCGGCGGCGTTCACCTCGGCGAGACGCACGATGGCCACACCGTCGGCATCGGCTGCGGAGGCATCCACCGCGCCGTACAGAACGCCGGCAGCCGCCTCGGAGCCGTCGACCGCGGCCGGGTCGAGCGCCTTGTACTTGCCGCTCGCCGTCACCTTGCCGAGGACGGCGCCGGCCTCGAGGGTCTGGCCGGAGAGCACGGTGACGTTCTCGCGCGAGATGCGGCCGTTGCCCTCGGAGACGACGAACTCGCCGGCGTACCGGCCTTCCTGAAGCTCAGGCATTCCAACCTCCTCAGCGGACGTTCTGGTTTCGGGCGGCGTAGATTGCTGCGGTGTCGATCGCGGGCTGAGCCGGCTCGACCACGGCCGGCCGCACCTGGCTGCGGATCGCCGTCGCTTCGTCCTCGGCGGCGCGGGCCTCGAGGAGAGCGCGGCGGATCTGAGCGACGGGCGTCGCCTTGGCGATGAAGCCCGCGGCGAGATCGCCCCGGCCGGCGAGGGCGCAGAGCTCGTGCACCTCGGCGACGTAGGCCAGCGTCGCCCGGCGCTCGTCGGCGCGCACCCCATCCAGGTCGATCACCTGCGCGGTGGGCTGCGCAACGGCAGATGACACAGCCGGCCGCCTCGCTTGCTGGTCCGTGCCTGCCGAGGCGACCGCGGCGGTCTGCGGTGCGCTGGTACCCTCCAGAGCCGCCGCCGGCTGGGCGGCCTCGGCGGGGTGGCTCCCCGAGCTCAGGTCATCGCCGTGGGCGTTGGCGTCGGCCTCGGATACCGGGGCCTGCGGCGTCGCGGGCGGGTCCGGGTTCGGCTTGCGCGGCCTGGTCTTGTCAGAATCTGACATCTCTTCCTCCTGGGGCTTGGAGCTGGTGAGGATCGCCGCGAGGTGCGGCGGCAGGTTGCCGAAGCGGGACAGATCGAAGTGGGCGGCCATCGTGACCGGCTCCTCGACCCGGTCGGCTAGGCCGAGGGCGACCGCCTCCTGTGCCGAGAGCCAGGTCTCGGCAGCCATCAGCGCTTCGATCTTGGCGTCGTCCCGGCCCGACTTGTCGCGGTAGGCGGCGACCATGCCCGCCTTCATCCGGTCCAGCGCCTCAGCCGTCGCGCGCATGTCCGAGGCCGTGCCGGCCACCAGCCCGGAGGGGTCGTGCAGCACCAGCATGGCGTTCTCGGGCATGACGACCTCGTCGCCCGCCATCGCGACCATGCTGGCGATCGAGGCGGCGATGCCGTCGACCCAGACGGTGATCGCGGCATCGTGGCGCTTGAGCGCGTTGTAGATCGCAACGCCGTCGAACACCGAGCCGCCCGGGCTGTTGATCCGGACCGTCAGCTCGGCCACGGGCCCGAGCGCCTTCAGCTCGTCGAGAAACGCCTTGGCCGGGATGCCGAAGGCGCCGATCTCGTCGTAAATCACGATCTCGGCACCCCTGGCCTGGGCGCGGAAGTCGAACCAGCGCTTCACGCTGCATTCTCCTCGCTCTGCATCGGACGCTCGGGATCGTCGGGTCCGACCTCGACCGCCGAGTCCGCCCGAGCGGTCGTGGGCCGGCCGAACTTCAGCCCGAGCTCCTCCTCGCGCGCATGGTCGGCGGCGATGCGCCGGTCGACCTCCTCGGCGTCGTAGCCCTCGCTCTCGATGACGTCGGACCGGGACTTGAGCCCCGCCTCGATCGCCTCGATCTCCGCCTTGCGGTCCTTCAAGGGATCGACCCAGTCCCACTTCGGAGGGATCCACTTGACCGCGAGATGCGGCGCCGGGTCCTGAGTGAATCCTGGCAGTTCCAGCGCGCCTGAGAGCACCGCGTCGCGAAGCCAGCGCTGCCAGACCGGCCGGCAGAGCTGGAACACCAGCGTGCTGTGCTGGAACTGCTCGATGCGGCGCCGGAACTCGAGCTTGCCCTCGCGCAGGCTCGAGTAGTTCGCCTGCCGCAGGTCGCCGGTGACGTTGGTGTACGGCACCCCCATGGCGGCGCAGCAGGCGAGCAGCGTCCGGTATTGGAACGCCTCGTAGGAGCCACCTACGTCCGCCGGATCGGAGAACTTGATGTCCTCGCCCGGCAGCAGCAGCTGCATGGTGCCGGGCTGCAGCCCAATCAGCGCCGCGCCGTCGGCATCCTTCTGCGCGCTGTCCTCGCCCATCACGTCGTCGGGCCCGGGCCGGGTGACGAAGCCCGCGAACATGGCAGCGACCTTCTTCCGGTCGAGCTCGGCATCGTCATACTGGTCGAGGAGCCAGAGCCGGACCATCGCCGGCGCAACCCACGGCACGCCGCGAATCTGGCCCTCGGCGATCGGATGGAACACGTGACAGACCAGCTCGGCCGGCACCCGGACCAGCTCGCCCGCGCCCCGCTGCCGTACATCACTAGGGTGGGTGCGGTGGAAGTGGTAAGCGACCCTTCGACCGATCGGATCGATGCCGAAGATGATCTCGTTGCCATTGGGCAGGGTCTCGCACTTGCCGAGCGACAGGTGCTCCGAGGAGAGCATCTGCAACTGGAGCGGCACCGTGAGACCATCGTCCGGCCGCCGTGGCCGGAACCGGAGAAAGCACTCGCCGGCCTCGAACATGGCACGCGCCGCCATCGCCTGCAGGCCGTAGAAATCGGTCAGGCCATCGGCATCGGCTTCGTCGGTCCAGGCGAGCCACAGGCGCTGGATGCGGTCCTTGAGTGCCGCGTCCTCGACCAGGCTCGAGGGCTTGATGCCGGCGCCGGCGGCATGGGCGGTGAAGCTTGCAGCGGCGTTGGCGGCATAGGGATTCGTCCTCACGAGCTGGCGGGCGCGTGCCCGCTGGAGCTCACCGCTGTGGAGGATCAGGCTGTTGATGCTCTCGCCACCGGCTCGCCACGCGACCAGGCGGCGCTGCATCTGGGCGCCGTCGAACCCTGTGCTCTGGGCGAGCTTCCCCGTCGCCAGGAGCCGTGCCGCCCCGGCGATGCGTCGGATCAGGTTCAAAGCTCAAAGGCCCTTCGAGGTGTAGACCCGGATCTGGCGGACTGGCGCCGTTCCCTGTGCCGCCTGCAGCTCGCGCTCCAGCTCGGCGATCGCCCGCGCGATCTCGGCGGTACCGCGGTACTCGACCGACCGGCCGTCGTAGGAGACGCGCGCGACGGCACTGTCGCGTTGCGCCTTCAGCGCCTCGAGGCGCCCCTCCAGCTCGGCAACGGTCGCCATCTCAGCGCGCCATGTAGCCGCTGTGGATCACCTGCCGCGCCGGTGGTCGGACCGACGGCGGCGAGGATGCATGCCGCTCTTCATCCTGCTCCACCATCCGGGTCAGCGCCTCCTCCACGCGTCGCCAGTGCAGCTCCTCGAACCGGTCGAGCCCATAGATTGCTGCCGCTGCCCGGGCGTACACTCGGCAGTCGAGCGCCTCGTTGCGCTGCCCTGGCTCCTTCTCCCAGGAGCCGCGCGGGAAGCCCTTGACGATGCGGGTCACCAAGCGCTCGGCCGTCAGCTGCTTGAAGTACTCCTCACCGTACTGCGGGAAGTGACACGCGCCGGGCGGATAGGTTGCTCCTTCATCGAGCGCCTCGTGGGTCGGCCACTCGAGCTTCAGCCACCGGTACAGCTCGCCCTTGGCGACCGGCGTGCCGACCGACCAGACCCGGAGCCCGCGCCGCCGACCCCCGGCATCGGCCCTGGACACCGACAGCAGCAGCGCCGTGTCCCGGTCCCGGCCCTTGACCGCCACGACCGTCCGCGGCTGCCGCGCCGCGGCGCCGGCCGGACCCCAGCTCGCCTGCGGATGCTGCCGCACCCAGGTGTAGACGTCCTGGGTCGCATAGCCGGCGTCCACGCACATCACCCGGATCGGGAGCGTCTGCCCGCTCACGTGCGGCCAGTCCCGGGCGAGCACCGTGTTCAGCTTCGCCCAGACCTCGGGCCGCGCGGTGTCGCCCTCGATCACCCGATAGTCGATCGACCAGCTCTCCTTGCCCCGGCCCCAGGCGACGACCTCAACCTCGATCCGGTCCTTCTGGACGTCCACCCCGGCGGTCAGGAACAGCCCGCCCTCCGGCACCACGCCGATCCGGTAGCTCTCCCGCCGCTCGTACAGCCGCTGCCACTCGGGCGCCTCCGCCTCCTCCTCGAACGGCAGCCCCAGCACCGTGTTGACGAAGCCCTTCATCAGGTCGGGGGTCTTCTGCGCCTGCTCGTACATCCCGGCGGCATCGGCCCAGCTGAACCAGCCGATCGGGCTGTACAGGCTCGACAGGTGAAAGCCGGCCGTCCGGCCGTCGCCATCGGCGGTGGGCCGCCATTCGCCGTGCTCCAGCATCCAGGTCTTGTGGCGCTCGCCGATCAAGGCGCCACAATGACTGCACGCGTACTCCGCCTCGCGTGGCCGGCCCTCGGGCCAACGCAGGTTCTCTAGTTCCAGCGTCTGGTGCTCACCGCAATGCGGGCACGGAACGAAGTAGCGCCGCTGGTCGCTCGCCTCGTACTCCCGTTGGACCCGCGAGAGGCTCTTCGTCTTCGGCGTCGAGACCAGCAGGATCTTGCGCCGCTGGAAGGTCGCCGACCGTCGTTCTGCCAGCAGGATCGGATCGCCCTCGCCCTCGACGTCGCCGGGGTACCCATCCACCTCGTCGAGGAACAGATACCGCGCTGGCATCGAGCGCAGGCCGACCGCGCTGTTGGCGCCGGTGAGGATCAGCACCCCGCCCGGGAACTCCTTGCTCAGCACCGTGTTCCCGCTGTCCCTCGAGCGGCGCTCCTTGACCCGCTCGCGCAGCACCTCGCTCTCCTCGATCAGCGGGTCGAGCCGCTGCTTGGAGTTGCGCTTGGCGAGCTCCACCGTCGGCGAGACCGCCATCATCGGCCCCGGCGCCTGGTGGATCACGTAGCCGATCCAACAATTGCCGCACTCCGTGCCGCCGATTTGCGCGCCCTTCATCAGCGCAACGCGCTGCACGGGCGACGCCGGCGACAGGCAGTCCATGATCTCCTTGAGGTACGGCGTTCGCTCGGTCCGCCAGCGCCCGGGCTCGGACGATGCCCGCTGGGACAGGACGCGGTAGCGGTCGGCCCACTCGGAGACCGTCAGCAGGGGGTCGGGCTTGAGCCCGTCCCGCCACGCGCGCTCGATCGCATCGCCGTCATGATCGTCCATGCGGATCGGAGCTGATCATCGGCGCTGCTTCAGAGCGCGACCTTCGCGAGCTGTCCCACGAGCAGGAGCACGACCAGCACGATGGCGACGTAACGGGCGGCATCGACCAGCACCTCGGCCGTGCCGACCAGCAGCGGGTGATGGCGCAGCGCCTTCAGCATGAACCGCATCTCCTGGTGGGGACGATCAGCGGAGGTTTGGTCGGACCTCGGCGAGCTCGACGAGGTGATCCCTGACATGACGCTCGAGCACCGTGTGCAGCTGATGTGGTTCGACCTCGAGCTCGGCCGCGATCATCGCCGCCACCCGCGCCGGCCAGTTGACCCAGGCGTCGCGCTCGTCCCTGGCGAGCCGGAACACCTGCGCCACGGCTTTGGCCCGATCGACCAGCTCGCCCTTCATCCGCTGCAGTCGGACCCGCCGCTCCTGAGCCTTGAGCACCTCGTTGGCGGTGCGGGCCTGCATGAAGGTCATACCGCCCGCGGAGATCGGCTCGCCATGCTCGCGCAGGGTCTCGCGGACGGCACCAACCGCCGCCTCCGGCACCGGCTTCAACGCCCGGCGATTACTCGTCGACCTACTGCTTCGGGCAGGCCGCTGCT